>URHD01000014.1 GCA_900547585.1 uncultured bacterium
ACTCAAAAAATTCGTTCACGTCACTTCGTTCCTTATCACGAATTTTTCTCGGACATACTAAAAAGAAGCGAAAATTATATAAAAACAGCTCTTAAAAGAGGCTCTGAAAAAGATTTAGAACTGGCAAAAAATTTTTATGAAAATTTAAATAGAATTAAGCAGGATAAATCTGTTGATGTTGTTGAATTTGTAATGTATTGTACTGAAGGGTTTAAATCAATACAAATAAAAGATAAATAATCAATTTTTCCTGTTCAAAACAATCAAACAGACTTGTTTCTTTTCACATGAAACTAACTGTTGATTTTAATCAAAAAACATCCTTCAATAGCCTGCCGCTGCATCTAAAAGATTTGGCATACAAAAAATTATTACAGCAAGGGTTATGAAATAAATTGTAAAATTGAGGACTTGAGCTCTATTACAGGTCCAATCGAATTAAAAAATATTATAGACAACCTAAAACCCATCAGTACGCAGTGGGACTGGGATTTAACTCTTTTGATAAAAATCTGGAACCCTTGATGAAAGGCTCTTGTTCAAACAATTACGTTTCTGATATAAAAAAATCACAGATACAGGAGTCATCTTGTCCTGAGCTCATACCCTTATAACTCCCGATAAACTCGATAATCACTTTTTTTAATTCTTAAAAAAACACGGAATTAACGGCGTTGAGAGGAATTATCAATATATTCTAAAAAGCGGCAGGCGAATACATTACTATAGCGCCCAAACGCTGACTGCTTTTTGTCAAAGCTATTGCTGGTTTGCATCCCCTACATCTATTCTTTCAAGTTTAAAAATTACAGGCCTTGTTCCGTCATTGCAGCAGGTTATCATTATTTTTTCATCATTACACCAGCCATCCATAATAGAACCGCCCTGAAGTGCTGCATAAACATATCTTGAAATGCAATCCCACGCTTCCGAGCAAAATTTCCCATGCATCATCCTAAAAAAATCATTATTTTCGACAATAAACTCTTGTCCCTCCTCAAAAAACTCGCAAGGTCCCGCATTCGGATTTGCAAGATATTCATTTTGCAAATCTTTATAACATTCTTTTTTTAATACAGTAATCTTACATTGATGTTTAGTTGCCATAAAATCCTCAAAAGCTGTTTATTACAGAATATGCACAATTATATCAGATTGAATTTGATTAATAAATAATACAAAAATTTCTATGCTACAATAGAAATATGGGTTGGCTTTATTTAATATTAGCAATATTTTTTGAAATCTTAGGCACTACTGCCCTGAAACTCTCCAATGGCTTTTCAGTACTACTGCCATCAATAGGCACTCTATTTTCGTATATTCTGTGCTTCTTTTTCTTATCTTATTCACTTAAAACCATTGATATGAGTGTTGCTTACGCCATTTGGTGTTCGGTTGGGATTTTTCTTATTTCCGTAATCGGTATAACATTTTTCCATGAGCCAATTAGTATTGTAAAAATCGTTTCAATATTTCTAATTATTCTGGGCACAATTGGCCTCAAACTGGCTTTCTAACCCGCCTCTTATATCGACCATCGCAACCCAAAACTAAACGACAATCCTTCTCTCCCTCCGGAGCGAATCATCGTCTGTACAAAACCAGTGAATCTTTCTCCCCATCTCTTCTGCACGCCTACTCCATAGCTTACAAACGGACGAACAGACATCTCCGGCAGCATTACGTCGTTTGCTTTAAAGTTGGTTTCATTCATTATGTTTGTTATTACGTTCACTCCCATGTAGGGCATCCACCCGGATGGGAGGTTGGCTATTATTTTTATTCCAGGGATTATTTGCAGACTATTCAGGGGTTTTGTTTGGAGGTTTACACCTGCTTTATTTGTGTATTCGAAGAGGTTTACGAATGTGTAGGAGACCTGGAGGTTGGGTTGGATTATTACACGCCCGTCGAGGGTTTCCCAGTTGTAGCCACTTTTGGAGGCTATTCCTGCTGTTACCATGAAGGGGTGATCGGTTCCCCAGATTCCGGAGGCATCGGTCATTATTGCTCCGCCGTTGGCGGTTATTGCGCTGAAGAAGTTATTATAGTAGAAAGCGGCTGTCGTGCCAGCGGTTATTCCGTTTTGGTAGAGACTAACCCCGTCGTAGGTTTGGTGGGAGCCGGTGTACCCTGCGTAGGCTGTATAGGTTGCACTTATTCCGTGTTTGAGGGTTTTTATGGGGCTATCTATACCGAAGTAAGAGTTATACATTATGTTATTTACTTTGGGGCCATTTTTGAGGGGAACTTTTTCCATTGCGGTTGAGGTGCGGTACCAGGCTCCTTTATTTTCTTCAGGAATGAGGGCGGGGCTGAAAGCTATTATTGCGTCGTTTGCTGCTATCTTATTTTTGAGGAAGATGGCTTCACGTTGAGCGCGGGGCATGAGCATCAGCATATCCATATTTGCGAAGGCTTCGTCATAGGAGTTGAGCTGCATGAGATAGCCGCCTACGAGGGCGCCGATATTTGAGGAGAGGATTGAGGGGCTAAAGGATTTATAGTTATTTCCGCCGGCGCTTGTGAGGGTAAGGTTGCCGGTTGCGGGGTTATAGGATGTATCGTATCTATATATTTTGCCTTCAAGGGTTGAGAGGGCGGGATCTAGCATTACATTTTGGGCAAAGTTATTTTTGGGGTTGATTATATTTATTGTATTTGAATTTCTAAAGGCGTCGTCTATTATTGAGATATGATCAATGACGAGTTTGCCCTCACCGGAAAAAGAATCGGCTGAGAAGTAGTCGCCTTTTTGGTTATTTATATCTATATCTATTCCGAGATTTGCTCTGTCGCCGGAAACTGTTATATTATGGACATTTATGTTGTCGAGGATGCCGTTTCTGGTATCGAAGAAAGTATTTGCACTCATGTTGAATTTATCCATTGCGAACATTGAGGCGCCTGCGAGGAGGGTTATTGCGCCTTCGTTGAGGTTTACTGTTCCTTTAAAATTCTGGTTCCAGCCGTTGAGGTAGAGGGTGCCGGAGCCGGTTTTGGTAAATTGACCGGTTCCGTAGAGTTTTGAATTCAGGAGATAATTTGCTTCGAGATTAAAGTGGAGTTCGCCGGATTCATTTATTGTTGTTTTATCGTGGAAGTATTCATCGTTGGCGTATTTTCTATTAAATAGGATTTTGCCGGCGTCGATTGTTGTTGTACCGGTGAAAGAGGAGTTATTTCCGGTTATTATGGCTGTTGCGGTGCCTTCTTTTATTATGGAGCCTTTACCGGTGAAGTAGGTTAGGGATTCATCGTTGGATATATTTATTCGGAGGCTTCCGGATTCTTCTATATTAGTCAGGCCGTTTATGTAGGAGCCGTTTTCGCTTTGTTGGTAGGAGATTTCGCCTTTATTTATATTCAGGGTTCCCCAGAAGTCTTTATTAACCCCGTCAAGGACAAAAGTTCCGTCGCCGTTTTTGTTTATTATTCCGAGCCCGCTTATATTTTGGAGTTTATCGTTTTGCTGGTTGTTGAGTTCGAGTTTTGCTGTATTTGCAATATAAGTTGAGCCGCTTATATAGCTGCCGTTTGTTGATTGTTCATATTTTACTGTGCCCTTTTCAATATATGCAGCTCCGCTGAAAGCGTTATTAGTTCCGGTCAGGGTGAGAGTGTCATCTCCGGTTTTTATGAAAGTTCCCGAGCCGTTTACGGTTCCGTTTATTGTATCGGCGGTTGTGGTGTTATATATTAAGGTGCCGTTTTCGTTTATGGTTGTTTTGCCGCCGAGGTAGGCAGTGTTTTCGTTTTTTTCAAAGTAGATTGTGCCTTCGTGGATGTTTGTTTGGCCCGTAAAGCGGCTGTTATCGCCGGAAAAAATGAGGGTGTTTTCCCCGTACTTTTGGATGGTGCCGGAGCCGGAAATTGTTCCGTTTACGAGGTCATTTTGGGTTGTTTTGTACTCAAGAGTGCCGTCTTTTTCTATTATTGTGTTTCCGCCGAGGTAGGTGTTTGAGGTTGTTTTTTCAAAGGCGATTGTTCCGGTTTTTATTGTTGTTGTTCCTTCAAATCCGCTGTTATTTCCGGTCAGTGTAAGGGTTGCGTCGCCGGATTTTATGAAGTTTCCTTCGCCGAAAACGGTTCCGTTTATTATATCGTCAACTTCAAGGTCAAATTCAAGTGTTCCGCCGGAATTAACGAGAGTATTGCCTGCAAGCTGGATATCTGATTCGGAATTTTTATCAAAGAGAAGTTTGCCGGCGTCGATTGTTGTCAGTCCGGTGAAATTGCTGTTATCTCCGGTGAAAATCAGGGTTGCGTCGCCGGATTTTTTAATATATCCGTTTCCGTCGATTGTTCCGTTGACTGTATCGTCAATATTTGTAATATATTCGAGCTGGGCATTTTCGTGGATGGTTGTTTTACCGCCAAGATAGGAGGAGGTTTCGGTTTTTGTAAACGAAGTTGAACCCTCAAAAAGGTGTGCGTGTCCGGTGAAGTCGCTATTATCGCCGGAAAGGGTCAGAGTATTTGTTCCGTATTTTTTAAGGGTTCCGTTTCCGTTTACTGTGCCGTTTATTGTATCGTTTTCGGTTGTTTCGTAAATTAAGGTGCCATTTTCATTTATTGTTGTTGTTCCGCCGAGGTAGGTGGTGTCTGTTGTTTTTTCAAAGTAGAGGATTCCGTCGTTTATGTTTGTTTGACCGGTATAATTATGGTTTTTTCCGCCAAGAAGCAGGGTTCCGGATTCATTTTTATTTATTTCGCCGTTTCCGGTTATGCCGCTTTTTATTGAAACAGCACCCTTGCCTGCGAAGTTAATTATTCCGTTTTCGTTATGGATATCGCTTCCTTCGGCGTTTGCTGTATTATTTTCGAATTCCACGAGGCGGTTTTCGGTTGCATTTATTGTTATTGTGCCGGAATTGTAGATTGCGCCGCCTTTTCCGGTTATTGCCATATTATTTTTAAAGTTCACATCTGTGAGGGTGAGGTTTTTGGAGTTATGGATTGCGCCTCCGTTATTTTGGGCGGTATTTTCTGTGAAAACGGCGTTTTCGATGGTCATTTCTCCGCTATTAAGGATGGCTCCGGCGTCATTTGCGGCGGTATTTTTATCAAAAGCGGCTCCGGCTATATCTGTTTTTCCGGAATTTCCGAGTGCGCCGCCGTTTTTAGCGCTGTTTTCGTTAAAGTTTACGTTTGTGAGGGTTGCGGTTGCGTTTTCGTTATAGATTGCGCCGCCTTTTTCATCAGATTTATTATTATTAAAGATTGTGTTCTGGATATTTGCGCTGCTTTGTTCACCTTTCAGATAAACTGCTGCTCCGTCCTTTCTTCCGCAGTTTACGTCGGTTATTGCGTCCGAAATTGTGAGATCGTAGATATTGAGGATTCTGTCTTTTCCGTCGGTTGAATCTGCGTTAAAAAGTGCCCATTCGTGGTTTCCGGTTATTGTATTTTGCGTTTTATCAAGACCGCTGACGTCAAAACGTCCGGCGCCCATTGTTTCAAGGTTTGAGAGCACCACGTAGATACCGTTTTCGGTTGTTGATGCGCTGTTATTAACGTTAAAACCTCTATCGCCTTCGAATTTATGAGCTTTTTTAAGGGTTTCTTCGCCGGGATTGTAGTCGGTTGTGGAGATTATTATTGAGCCTTCGTTATTTTCGGATTTTGAGATATCGTATTCATAGCCGTTTGAGGTAAACTGGGTATATTTTGCAAAATCTGCTATTATCACGTTTCCGGCGTCAACAAGCTGGATCTCTTTCAATTTCCATCTGCCGTCTTCGATTATTTTTATTGCGCCGAGGGTTATCACTCCAGAACCTGTTTCTGCTATTATTTTATCTGCTTCGGGGTCTGGCCCGGGGAGGTGCTGGTCGGGATTATTTTTCAAATCAAGGTCAATATGCCATGTATTTGTCCCGGTCAGGGTCAAATCTCCGAATGTCAGGGTATCGAGTTTATCATTTTTGGTATTTATTACGGAATTATTAAAGACAGAGTTAAGGTTTGACTGGCCGAAGTCATTTATTGCATCGCTCAGTTCGAATGTCATATCATCAAAGGTTATTTTTGTGTTTGTAGAGTTGTTTCCGTATTCTTTAAACGAGTTATTGAACTCAAATGTACCCTCTGTAAACACGGTTTCGTTATTATTTCCGGAGGTTTTGGGCGGTTGGTTTACTATTATGGTATTCTGACCGTTTCCTGTGCCTTTTACTGTAAGATTTGCGTTGCCCGAGAGGTTTACGTGCGTATCCCAGACGGCTTTTTCGTCATTTTTTGTATATTCAAGTTTTGCTACGCTATTTTTTATTCCTTCTATATCAATTTCCTGCGAGGCAAAGAATTTGTTATTCAAATCGTCATAAACGAGGGTGCCTTCGTTTATTGTTACGGTTCCGGTATATTCGCTGTTATCACCCGAAAGATAAAGGGTTCCGGTGCCCTCTTTTACGAATGAGCCGTAAACTGTTTGGGCGGGGTTATTCAGGTTTATTGTACCGGAGCTTTTCACGTCTTTTATATAGTCATCTGTGCTGTTTTTAAACACGAGGGTGGTGCCATAGTTTATATTTGTTGCTCCGCCGAAGTAAGAGCCGTTTTCTGACTGATTATAGATGACTTTTTCTGTTTTTATATCAAAAAGACCGGTGAAATCTTTATTTTTTCCGGAAACAGTAAGGGTTGAGCTGCCGGTTTTGGTTATAACGCCGGTTCCTTTTATTGTTGCGTCCAGTGTATCTTCTGTTTCAATATTCAGGTTAAGTTCTGTATTTTCGTTTACGTTAAAGGTGCCGGTTATGAATTTATCTTCATCTGTTGTTTTATTATAGGTTATTTTTCCCTCGTTCAGGTTAATTATTCCGGTAAAATCGGCGTTGTTTTTTGTCAAATTAAGGGTGCCGGAGCCATATTTATTAAGGGTTCCGGAGGAGGAGAGGGTGTTTATGTTATCTGTTAAATAATTTGTGAAATCGAGGGTTGCGCCGGAGCGGATTTCGTTGCTTGATGCAAAGTATGAGCCGCCGTAGGATTGTTGATAGTCAATTTTTCCCGCATCGATTGTTGTATGACCGCTGAAAACGTCATTTTTTCCGCTCAATGTCAGGGTTGCGGTTCCGGTTTTTAAAAAGTTTCCGCTGCCGTTAATTGTTCCCTCAATTACGTCATTTTCGGTTGTAATATATTTCAGGGTGCCGTTTTCGTTTATTGTTGTTGTTCCGCCGAGATAAACGGTATCTGCTGTTTTTTCAAAATCAACTCTGCCCTCGTCTATTACTGTTTTTCCGGTGAATCCGCTGTTATTTCCGCCCAGAGTCCAGATATCAGCGCCGGTTTTTCTTATTATTCCGGTTCCGTAGATATTTGCGCCGATTGTTTCGGCTTTATTCAGGTTAAGTTCGAGGGTTGTATTTTCTGCTACGTTAATTTTTCCTTTTATGAAGTGTTCTTCAGTTTTGGTTTTGGTATATTTAAGGGTGCCTTCGTTGAGGTTTGTTATTCCGATAAAACCGTTATTATTTCCGGTCAAAATTGCTGTGCCGATGCCGTTTTTATTAAATGTTCCGGCTCCGGAGAGTTCTTTTATGTTATCTTCAGCGCTGTTCGTATAGTTAAGCACTGCAAGTGCGTTTATTGAGGTATTTCCGCCGAAGTATGTTCCGTCTGTGCTCTGGGAATAGTTAACCGCGCCTTTTTGGATATTAAATTCGCCTTTAAATGCGTCGTTTTGCCCTGACACGTTAAAGTTTGCGTCGCCTGTTTTTTTAAATACGCCTGTTCCGCTGATTTTGTTCGTACCGACGTGGTTTTCTTCTGTTGTGAGATTATATTCGAGCGTGCCGTTTTCTGCGATTTCCGTATCGCCTCCGAGGTAGGAATCGTCTTTTGTTAGTTTGTCAAAAAGGATTTTTCCGTCGTTTATCTGAACTTTTCCCTCAAAATCGTTATTTTCACCGCGAAGCGTCAATGTCCCGCTGTCGATTTTATTTATTTGACCGTTTCCTGCTATGCCGCTTTCGATTTCGGTTGTTCCTTTGCCGGAAAAGTTTATTATTCCGTTATCGTTATAGATATCCCCGCCATGGGCTGCTTTATTGTTGTAAAAAAGGGTTTTTCCCGTTTCGCTTGCAATTATGTTCAGGGTTCCGGCATTATAAACTGCTCCGCCGGACGCTGTTGCGCTGTTTCCGTCGAAGCGTGTATCTGTTATGCTCAACTCGTTTTCATTATAAACTGCCCCGCCGTTTTTTGCGCTGTTTGCGGAAAGAAGGCTTGATGTAATTTCGGCATCTGACGATTTATTATACACTGCGCCTGCGTTTGAGGAGGCAGTGTTATTCACCAGCGTGGAATTTTCTATTTTACTTTTGCCTTCGTTCAGGTAAACGGCTCCGCCGTCGATTCTTGCGCTATTATTGGTCAGCTCTGTTGTCAGAAGCGTCAATTCCCCGCCATTATTATAAATTGCACCTCCTGAAAATGCACTGTTATTATTAAACACTGTTGTATTTGTTTTTACCAAGCTTTTTTCTCCGTTTAAGTACAAAGCGGAGCCGTTTAGCCTGCCGCTTAATACATTTATCACGGCATTTTGGACATTTAACGAGCTCAGTTCAAGTTCTCTGTTTTCTCCGTCTGTTGAATCCGCATTAAAGAGCGACCAGAGGTTATTTGCGTCGATTATGCTTGTTGTATTGGAAATTCCGCTCACGTAGAACTCACCGGTGCCCATTTTTCCAAGATTTGAGAGCACCATGTAGTGCGGGTTATTTGCATTCACGCTAAACGCTCTGTTTGACACGGACTGGTGCATTACTTTCAGGGTTTCGGGGTTTTTTGTCGGATCATCCTCATAATCAACTGTTGAAACGATTACATAGCCGTTTTTATCTGATTTTGTTATTTCATATATGTAGTTTGTGGATGTTGCAGTGAGATATGGCGCAAAGTCTTTTATTGTTACGCCTTCTCCGTCGATTATCTGGACTTCTTCGTATGCCCAGCGACCGTCAACTGTTACAGCGATACCTTTAAGGTCGATTTCTCCGCTTGAGCCTGCTCCGATGACAAGTCGGTCAGATTGGGGTTTTTCACCGCTCGGGTCGTGCTGGTCGGGGTGATTTTTCAAGTCCATGTCAACATAAAGCGTATTATTTCCCGTGAGCGTCAGTTTATTGAACACCGCGTCCCCTATTCCGTGGGCATTTGCGGTTCCGTTATCGTTTCGCATATCCAGTGTGGAATTTGAGAATTCTGCATTGAGGTTTGTGCTCCCGAATCCTTTTATTGTTGTATCTAATTTTGCGGTTGTATCAGTAAATGTCAGTTTATTGCCCGTGCCTGTTGCTCCGTAGGAATTATAGTCAGTTTGGAAGACGAATGTTCCGTTATTAAAGTTTGTTATGTTATTATTTCCGGTTGTTGTTATCAAGTTATTCAGGGTTACGCTGCTGTTTGAGGCGGCGTTGAGGTCTATTTGAGCGTTTCCTTTCAAGTTAACGAGGCGGTCGAATATTCCGGAGTTTGTGTAGGTGTAATCAAGGCTGCTTGTATTATTTGCACCGCTTATATTTATTTCTGACGCGCTAAAGAAGGATTTGTCCGCCGCAGTCGTGAAGCTCATTTTTCCTTCTGTTATATTCACTATTCCCGTGAAATTTGACTGATTGCCAAGAATTTCCAGGGTTTGGGCACCTTTTTTGTTAAATGTGCCGCTTCCGCTCAGATTTGCCTCAAGTTCGCCATCCGCATTATTCACGAATTCAAGTGTTGTGTTTGCATTCACGATTGTATTTCCGCCAAAATACGCATCTGACGTATTGTTGTTTGTAAAAGCGACTTTTCCGTTCAAAATTTCGGCTGTTCCGCTGAATGCGCTGTTATTTCCGCTCATCAGCAGGGTGGCGTTTCCGGATTTATTGAATTTTCCAGTTCCTTCGATTGTTCCGTTTATTGTATCGTCGAGGGTTGTTGTGTAGTTCAGGGTTGCGTTATTGCCGATTACGGTTTTTCCGCCAAGCCAGCTGTTTGAGGCGGTTTTTTCAAAGGCTGTTATGCCCCCGTCGAGGTAAGTTGTGCCGGTGAAGCCGCTGTTATTTCCTGAAAATGTCAGGGTTGCGTTTCCGTCTTTTCTCAAGGTGCCGTTTCCGGTTATTGTGCCTGCTATTGTATCGTTTTGGGTGGTTATATATTGGAGTTCTCCGCCGGCATTTATTGTTGTTGTGCCGCCGAAGTATTTTGTTGTGCCGGTTTTTTCAAATACTATTTTTCCGCCGTCAATTACGGTTTTTCCGCTGAAAGCGCTGTTATCTCCTCCGATTGTGAGGGTTGCGTTTCCGGTTTTTTTAAAGGTTCCGTTTCCGTTCAGGATTGCGCTGAAATTTTCGTTTTGCGCAAGGTTAAATTCAAGGATTCCTGCGCTGTTTATTGTTGTTTTTCCGCCAAAATAGTAGTCCGATGTTGAATTTTTTGAAAACAGGATGCTTCCGGCGTCAATGATTGTTGTACCGGTGAAATTTCTGTTATCTCCGCTCATATTAAGGGTTGCCGCCCCTTTTTTGTTAAATATTCCGGAACCCGTGAGTTTTCCCGCCAGTGTATCGTTCACTGCGGTAACATATTCAAGGGTGCTGTTTGCAGCGATTTGCGTAGTGCCGCTGAAGTATTTATCTGTTGTTGTTGTTTTATTAAAGGTTATTTTTCCGGCGTTAATATTTGCTGTTCCGCTGAATCCGCTCTGATCGCCACTTATTTGGAGGTTTGCGGTGCCTGTTTTATTAAAAGTTCCGCGTCCGCTTATTCTTGAGGGCAGGGTATCATCTATTAGGGTATTATAATTGAGGGTTGTGCCTGCGTTTATTATTGTTGAGCCGCCGAAATATCTATCAGTTGTGTTATTTTTATTAAATGTTATTGAGCCGCCGGAAATGGTTGTTGTTCCGGTAAATCCGCCGTTATTTCCGCTCATGGTAAGCGCTCCGGTTCCGGATTTTATAAAATTTCCGCCTCCATTTATTGTTCCTGTCAGGGTTTCGCCTGTTGCGAGGGCATATTCAAGCGTTCCTCCATTATTTATAGTGGTTGTTCCTCCGAAGTAAACATCCGAGGCACTATTTTTTCTATGAATTATTTTTCCTGCGTCGATTATGGTTGTGCCGGTGAAGCCTCCGTGGTTTCCGCTCAAAGTCAGGGTTGCGGAGCCGGTTTTGTTAAATATTCCGGTGCCGGTTATTGTATTTGAGAAATTGAGGTCATTTGAGAGGTTAAATTCAAGGATTCCACCTGCGGCAATGTTTGTTGCCCCTCCAAAATAAAGGTCATTTGCCGATGAGCGTGAATATATGAGGCGTCCTGAGTTTACGTAGGTTGTTCCGGTAAATCCGCTATTATTTGATGTGATTGTAAGCGTTGATGTTCCGGATTTTATAATATTTCCTGTTCCGCTGACTTTTCCTGCAATGGTTTCGGCTGCGTTTACGCGGTATTCAAGGGTTCCGCCGTTCAGGATTGTATTTCCGCTAAAGTATTTATTTGCGGCTGTATCTTTTATGAAAAGCAGGGAGCCTTCGCTTATATTTGTTGTTCCGCTGAAAGCGCTGTTATCTCCGGTTATTGTCAGGGTGCCGGAACCATATTTATTAAAGGTTCCGTTTTGGGCGAATTTTCCTGACAGGGTGTAGTCTGTTTTTATATCGAAATTAAGTGTGCCGTAAATATTTGTGGTTCCGCCGAAATACTGGTCGGTTCCGGTTCTTGTAAAGGTTATTGCGCCCTGATTTATGTTTGTTGTGCCGGTGAAGCCGCTGTTATTGCCGTTTAATGTCAGAGTCGCACCGCCGGTTTTATTAAAGGTTCCGCTTCCGCTCAATGTTCCGCTTATTGTATCGTTTGCGGCAAGGTCGTAGGTCAGAGTTGCGTTATTTACTATTTTTCCACCCAAAAATGCATCCGAGCTGCTGTTTTTATCAAAATAGACCGTTCCGTCCTGAATAGTCGTTGTTCCGGTGAAAGCACTGTTATTTCCGGTCAATGTGAGGGTTCCGGTGCCCTGTTTTATGAAAGAGCCGCTTCCATAGAACTTGTTGGAGTGGGTTTCATTGGTTGCAAGGTTAAAAATAAGGGTATTTCCGTTGACATTGGTGCGGCCGCCGAGGTATGAGGAGCCGGTTGAGCTGTTGTATTGGATTGTGCCGCCCTGAATTGTTGTTGTGCCGGTGAAGCCGCTGTTATTTCCGGTCAAAGTGAGGGTTCCGGTGCCCTGTTTGTAGAAATTTCCGCTTCCGTAGAACTTATTTGAGTGAGATTCGTTTGTAGCAAGGTTGAAAATCAGGGTATTTCCGTTGACATTCGTACGCCCGCCAAGATATGAGGAACCGGTTGAGCTGTTGTATTGGATAGTGCCGCCCTGTATTGTTGTTGTTCCGGTGAATCCGCTGTTATCTCCGGTCAATGTGAGGGTTCCGGTGCCCTGTTTGTAGAAATTTCCGCTTCCATAGAACTTGTTTGAGTGGGTTTCGTTTGTAGCGAGGTTGAAAATGAGGTTATTTCCGTTAACATTCGTGCGGCCTCCGAAGTAGGAAGAGCCATTTGAGCTGTTGTATTGGATTGTGCCGCCCTGTATTGTGGTGGTGCCGGTGAAGCCGTTATTTGTGCCGCTCAAAGTAAGGGTTCCGTTTCCTTGTTTATAGAAGTTGCCGCTTCCATAGAATTTATTATTTGAGATGGATTCGTTGGTTGAGAGGTTAAATATGAGGGAGTAGCCGTTTACGTTGGTTTGACCGCCGAGGTAGGAGGAGCCGGATGAGCTGTTGTACTGGATTATGCCGCCCTGAATTGTTGTTGTGCCGGTGAAGCCGCTGTTATTTCCGGTCAATGTGAGGGTTCCGGTGCCCTGTTTGTAGAAATTCCCTGCTCCGTAGAATTTTCCGGAGTAGGATTCGTTGGTTGATAGGTTGAAAATGAGGGAATTGCCGTTTACGTTGGTTGTTCCGCCGAAGTAGGATGAGCCGGACGAGCTGTTGTACTGGATTGTTCCGCCGCCGATGGTTGTAGTGCCCGTGAAGCCGTTATTTACGCCGGATAGGGTTAGGGTGCCGGAGCCATTTTTGGTAAAAGAGCCGGAGCCGGTGAATTTGTTATTTGCGATTGATTCATTTGCGGTGAGGTTGAAGATTAGGGAGTTTCCGTTGATATTTGTTGAGCCGCCGAAGTATTTATCGTTGGCGGAGGTTTTATTAAAGGTTATTGAGCCGCCGTTTATTGTTGTTGAGCCTGAAAAACCGCTGTTATCTCCGGAAATTGAAAGCCCGCCGGAGCCGGATTTTATGAAAGAGCCGGAGCCTGTTATGAAATTTCCGTAGGACTGGTTATTGGAGAGGTTGAATTCGAGTGTGTTGCCGTTTACGTTGGTTAAGCCGCTGAAATAAGACGAACCGTTGTAGAGGATTTTTCCTCCGTTTATTGTTGCTATTCCACTGAAACCGCTGTTATTTCCGCTGATTGTCAGGGTGCCCGCGCCGGATTTTATGAAGCTTCCGCTTCCGGTTATTGTGCATGGCAGGGTGTCGTTTACGCTGCTGTTATATTCCAGCGCTGCACCGCTGCTGATTGAGGTTGTTCCGCCGAAATAGCCGTCATAATCGGACGAAGTTCTTGTAAACAGGATTTTTCCGCCTTCAATATAGACATTTCCATCGTAGGCGCTTATAGTTTGTGGATTGTTACTATATCGGGCATTCAAATGCAATGTACCGCCATCCTGCTTGTATATAGCTACGGACGAGCTCGCAGCGGTACTGGGATGGTAATACATTATACCCTGATTCAGATATATATCCCGTGAGCCTTTGAAATAAATTTTCTGATTAACGTTAGAATTTACTAAATAAATGCCAATATTTTCGTGATTGCCTGTATGGTTAAAAGAAACATCTTTGTTTTGAGCAGTAATTGTAGTTGTTCCGTTGAAAATTGCCAAATCGCCTTCTGTATTGCCAGAAAAGAGGCAATCTGTAAAAGAGCTTGTAGAATTAGAAACGCCTACTGCATATGTTCCGCTGTTAGAAGAAAAAGAAGTGTTAGTTACAGTCAATGTAGATTGGTTACTAGAACTACCGGTCAATGTGCCTATATATATAGCGCCGCCCAGAGATTCAGCATAGTTATTTTCGAAAGAACTGTCTGAAATAGTAACATTACAGTTATATCCGGCTATCACACCGGCACTCGGGCTATCAGAGGCTGCATCATATGATTTGTTATTTGTGAATTTTGAATTGGTTATATTTAGTGTTCCGCCGTCTTTAAGGTCTACAACATTACCACTATCATGCATTACTGCACCGTTCCAGCTGGAAACGTTGTTAATGTTGAGGGTTTGACCGCTATTGACGACAACACCGGAATTTCCATTGGCATTTACAGCATTACCGTTGCCGTTTACCGTAACAACAGCGCCGTAGCCTCCGCCCATGGAGCCGATAGATTCCTCAACTTCTTCATTTTCTGCCATGTCGTAGATGCGGGTGAGCGGGGAAGTGTCGTTGACGGTCTTTTTCAGGCTGTTGCTGTCGTTTGTGAAAGTGAGCAGGCCGGTAGTGTTGTCGTAGGTGATTACGTAGGTATTTTCTACCGCCGAAGCGTAGGTAATGTTTATGGTATTTGACAACTGCATGTACGGAGCAAAAATCGAATTTATAAGAGTTGTTGTTGTTTCCTTTTCTTTGCCGTCCGAGAGAATATGGATGTTATCTACAGTTACATGTGGAGATGTATTGCCCTGTTTTTCGCCAAAGATTATTTCATCACTAACTGAATTAGCAAGGTCAGCATCAATGGACAAATTTGAGTCAGAAACAAGCACACCACAGTCAACTGCCAGAGTATCAATGCCGCCATTTTGAAGGTTCAGACGGCCGCCTCGAAACGCCATTTCATAAATACGGCCGTTAGTAGTAACCGGAGCGCTGAAATGCAACTCCCCTAATTCAAGATTGAACCTTGTTTTAGTATACTGAGAGTAAGGATTGGCAATAACCAGCTGACCTCCTGCCAGAATATTAACATATTCGACATCATTAACACCTGCACTCTTATAACCGGAATTCAGAACAACTTTTGAGCTAACATTAATGGTTCCTGAATTATATATATCATTAGAACCATAGACATCTTTATTTCCACTAAAAGTTGTATCGGCACTAAAAGTCAATGTGCCTGAATTATAAATAGCTCCGCCATTGCCTGTGCTTTCGTTACCGCTAAATGAACTATTTGATATTTCAAGACTGCCCAGGTTATAAATTGCACCGCCACTAAAAGCTTTATTGCCTGAGAAAGTCGAATCATCAATGCTTGCAGTTGTATTCAGATGTAAAGCTCCGCCATTGCTGGTAGCCGAGTTCCCGTTAAATATAGAGCTGAGAATATTTAGTGATGCAGTTCCAGTATTTGAAGTCGCAGAAATAGCTCCGCCGTATCCATATTGGCCGGTCGCTATATTGTTTGAAAATTCACTGTTTTTAACATAAGAAATGCCGGTATAATCATCTAAATTAATAGCACCGCCCCAAGCACTTGCGTTCATAGCTTCTGCGGTGTTGCTCAGAAAAGAAGATGATTCTATATCCGCAAATCCTGAATAAACATGAATAGCACCGCCCGTGGCTTTGTGGCTACTGGATGCAGACACTGCAATGTTGTCATAAAATGTTGTATAACTAACTACGAGCTCGCCATGTTCGCTGTCAATTGCACCTCCCTGAGCGTTGTAAGGTTCACCATAAGCCAGATTTGCTCTAAAATAGCTGCCTGTTACGCTTATAGTTGAATCCAGCATAGCTTTTATTGCACCACCGCTGGAAGAGCTGGTTTGTGTTCCGGTATAAATCGAACGGTTTCCTAAAAAATTAGAATTATTAATAGTTACATAAGTACTGTTTACTGCATAAATAGCCCCGCCGCCCGCAGAACGACCCTGTTGGTCGCGTTTTATGGAGCGGTTGTTGATGAAGTTGGAAGAAGAAACATAAAGATTTGCATTGGATGCGCCAATCGCACCGCCATATGGAGTACCACTGTTTGATTGAATTGTGTTGTTTACAAAAGAATTAGAAACAGAAAAAGAGGAGTCTTTTAAACATAAAGCCGCCCCAAGCGCCACTGAAACGCCATTAACCGTAACATCACCGTTATCGGAGGTATATGACATATTATAATAATCATTAGTAAGGGAAACTGATGTAGCATGGCTAGATGTCGAATTAGTTCCGAGGTTGACAACAAAATCTGTGCCACCCTGCAATACACAGGGCCCGTAAGAATCGGAATTATAGCCGAAATTGAGCACCTGCACTGCTTTAGTGCCATATATAGTGTTATTAATCTTTTGAGAAGAGTTGCTGTCGCCTGCAGAAGTTGCGGCATAGGCAGAAATTCCGGAATCACTCAGGGCAGAATAAGCTGCAGCCGTGACAGGGCTGGCGGAAGCAAGGGAATAGGTTTTAAAAGTCTGCTGATTTGTTGATTCTGTAAATTTTTCCGAATTTTCGGCTTGAACAGCCTCATCTTTCGTTTCAGAGGAGATTTGTGTCGGATTTGTCCGCAAATCCGACACCGAATTAGTGGCTAATTCGCCCAGAGTCAGCCCTTTGTCTTCTTCTGCATTTGCAGAAAGTGCAGGCGGACGCCCGGATTCTTGGGAATTGTCAGAAACTGATTCTAAATAAGCGTCTTCAACCTCAAAAACACCCGCATCATTCAAATTTAAATCAATTTGCTCAGGCGATGCCGTCTGAGCAGCCTGTGAATTTGCACACGCCGGAGCCGCCCCCATCAAAATCGAGGCAATAAAAAATATTAGTGTTTTTTTGTCGCTTGCTTTCATAAAAACAGCTCTTAACACCAGAATTTGTAATACTTCACCTATATTTATAATACCCGATTTTCAGATTTTTAAACGTCATTTATTCGGAGGATTTAATTTTGTTACATTTTTTTACAATTTGCACAATATACGTACTTTTCATGCAGGAAAAGCCAATTATAACTTCATTTTTCAATGGTTTGCAAATTTGTTATTTTGAAAGATATGTCAAGCCGGTTTTTACAACTTTTACAAAATTAACATTAAAATTCCGAATAGCTGTCACACTGAATTTTAGCATTTTTCAGAAGATTTTAGGACAAAAAACGTTTTTCCAGCGTTTCAATTCTGGTTTTGTCCAAAATCGAGAGGGAATTTTTATTTTTCAACCAGAGCAGCTCAAATTCCAACGCTTTTTGTATTCCTTGCTCCGCATGTGGTGTCATAAGGGCATTCGGAGCATTGAAAATGATTTTTCTTGTTTCAAATCCGCTCAGGTGGGTAGTTTGGAGCTTTTTAAAAAAAGGAAGAGAAAGTGCGGTGACATTTCCGCCCACAATCAGCTCTTTGCCCGCCGCAAGAGTTTTTCGGGCAACCTTTTCTGCCGCCTCAAACACAAAATCCGAATCTGTGCCGGATTTTGCCAAAATAGAAGCAGCATAGTCACTTCGCCCGAAAACCACGCCGTTTAGAGCCTCAAAAAGAGGTGATGAGGCGATTTCATCAAAATTTTGAACCCCCGTACCGGTTTCAAGGTTTATATAAAGTTTTTTCCGGGAAAAATCAGAGGGTGGAAAGATTAATTGTGCGGTATTTACGAATTTTTCCATAGCGTATCTGGATTCAATCATCGGAGCGACAATATTATCAACGTCGAGTTTTTGAGCCTCGGAAAAATCCCTGACGGGCGCACATCCGCCCAATTTCAGGGTAAACTCCAATCCTGCGTTATGCGCAAGCTCTCTGAGCGAGGAGATTTGTGCAAAAGAAAGCTCCTCTGACTCAAATTCAGTCTTCACAGCCTTTACGCAGTAGTTTTTTTTCAATTCGGCAAGCAAATCTGCCATTTTTTTTTCGAGCTCGTTCATTGAATTCCCTTTTTTCGCTGCAGCTGCGTTTTTTGAGCTGCCGGTTTGCGATTTATCAACTTTTCCGTCACCCTGAACTTGATTCAGTGCCGCAAAATCGTGATTTATAGACTTCAAGCCGGTTCAAAATGAAGTTTTTTCAGGCTTCTTTAACAATTCTACAACAAAACTTTCACAACCGCTTTTTTAACATAAGCCGGAGCATCAACAGCGATACAGGGCATATGAACGTCAGAGGGCGCAAATATCAGAAAATCCCCCTCACGCGCCGTCGCAAAATCTCCCGTTCCGTCCAAAAACACGATATCTTTTTGCTCATCGTAGTCTGTAACCGGCTGATAATCCTGCGTTTTGCCAAATCCGAGCCGTTCGGTGCCTTTTATCAAAAACTGGATATCAAGATATTTTCTATGTGCCTCAAACTTGCCCTGCTCAAGGGTTTTTGTTTCATAATCCTGCACCGAAACAAAAAGTTCATCGCCGTCAATCTCGTATTTTCCGTTTTCAAATTTTGAAAGGTCGTTTTCCTCAAGAAATTTCAATCCTCTGGCAATTCTTTCGCCGAGCGGGTAGTAAAATTTTGCGTTTTTCAGGCTGTCAATAATCATTTTATTTCTCCATAGACTAATTTTCTCAAAACTTCGTTTTTCTCCAGAATCTCGCCCGCCATATAAAGCGAACCGGCAATAATTTTCAGCTTTTTTGAAGAATCAACAAGCTCTGAAACCTTTTCCGGAGAGATTTTTTTTACAGGCACAGGCGAAACAGCGGAGATTTGCGCAAAATCAGCGTGGTTTGCGTGCGAAAATTCACACACGAAAACTTCATCGCCCTTTTTAAAGAGTGTTTTTGCCATTTTTTCATAATCTTTATTTTTGAGCGCACCGAAAATCCACAATCTTTCTTCATTTTCAAAACACAAATCCAGCGTTTCTCGCAGGTGTTTTGCGCCGTCAGGGTTGTGCGCGCCGTCGATTATGAGTTTTTTTTCGCTAAAATACTGGATTCTGCAGGGGTGAAAAACCTTTTTCAGTCCGGATGCGAGCGCCTCCCCGTTGATTTTAAGCCCGCTCTGGCTGATTGCCTCCAGTGCAAGCCTTAGATTTTCCTCCTGATATTGCCCTGGGAGGCCGAATTCATAGATTTTGCCGTCAATTTTGGCAATATTCCGTCCGCTGCTAAATTCAATGCTTACATCGCTTGATGGCGTAAAAAGCTGTGCGTTTCGGCTTTGTGCGGCATTTTTTATTACTTCAAAACCGGCATTTTCGCATTCGCAGATGACTTTTGAGTTTTGTTTTATGATTCCGGCTTTTTCATATGCGATTTGGTCAATTGTATTGCCCAGCCGCTCCGTGTGGTCTTTTGAAATCGAGGTTATAATTGAGCAGACGGGATTTTCAATGACATTTGTTGCGTCAAAACGCCCGCCCAGTCCGGTTTCCACAATACATATTTCAGTTTTTTCTTCGTGGAAATATTTAAACATTGCCGCCGTCAAAACCTCGAATTCCGTGGGTTCTATCTTATTTTTTCGGGCAATATCGCAAATTCCGCACACGAGCTGCGCGAATTTTTCTTCGTCAACGGGTTTGTTATTGATTTTTATGCGCTCAGTGTAGCTAATCAGATGGGGGCTTGTGTAAAGTCCAGTTTTGTAACCCGCAGCAGCAAAAATAGAGGACAAAATCGCACAAACAGAGCCTTTTCCGTTCGTGCCGGCAATATGAATGACTTTCAGGTTTTTGTGAGGGTTGCCAAGCAGCGCCAGCAGCGCATTTATCCGCTCAAGCCCGAGTTTAATCCTGAACTTTTGAGCCGAAGTCAAAAGCCCGAAAGCCTTTTTGTAATTCTCCATAATCTCTCCTCAGCGAATCAGGCAGTTTAGAGCAAAGAGCCGCCGGATTTTTTAAGATAGAAGCCAAAACCGACCTCTTTGTACTGCGAAAGCTCATTTTTGAGGTTGTAGTTTTCTTTGTTCAACTCATTGAGTTTGTAGCGCAGGGTTTCGTTTTCTGTTTTGCAGCGTACGAGCTCAACAACAACCTCATCCATTCCGTCGAGTTTTTCGTCGATGATTTTTGTTAACTTTTGGGTCAAATTGTCCTCAAGTCTGTCGATTGAGGTCAAGATTCTTTCGGTATTTGCGGAGGGTTTGGGCATAGGCGGGAACATGGGGGAATTTGCCGCAAGTTTTTCGATTTTTTTCACCACAGCCTCCTGAAGTGCAGGAAGTTTTTGCGCAAGCTGCGGCTGTTTTGGTTCTTTTGTTACTTTTGAGGGAGCTGCCGGCTTTACAGGTACAGAAACCTTGCTTGCAGCGGCTTTCTGATGGAGCGAATGCATTCTTTTCAGCACATCCACGTCATCTTTTGAAAAATATGTGCGTCCGTGGCGGTCTTTTTTCGGCATAAGCGAAACCTCCGCACAGAGTTTTGCGATTCCTTTGTTATCAAGTTTCAAAAAATTTCTTACTGTTTCTACGGAAAAATTCTGGGGTAGTTTTTCCTGTTCATTTACTGCGTTAGCCAACGTCATTCCCTTTTTTTACCATTATTGCATAAAATGATTTATATTTGATATACATTATATTTTAAAAAGCAATTAATTTAAACAAATTAAGAAATTTTCGTTACATTTTTAAATTTTTTCGGCTACCGGACGAAAATAGGGGCAATCAGTGGGAATTCAGGTTAAAAAACCGCAAATACCATAAGAACAGGCTGAATTGCCTGATCTAGTGTCGCCTTATGCGATTTTTACCTCTCACAAAACGATACTCAATCGTTCCCGCTCCCGCGCCCACGCCCTATTGGGCGAGGGCGGCGGGGCGGGCGGCAGAGTGTTCCTTATCTCGAACTTTTCTCGGACATTTTCCAAAGTGACTATGAAGGAGGGCTCACATATTCTCCATTGTAAAAAATCTGTCGCTAATCCGGGTTATATAATCTTCAAGTTCACACGCAGCATTGCCGGACTTCAAATATTCAAGAAGTTCACCGCGTCCGCCCTCTTTAAGAACTTTTGAAGTTTCATATTTGCCGGTTTCATCGGTTACAAAAGCTTCCAGAATGCGATTTTTGCATTTTGTAGAAGAATTTTCGGGATAAAGCATCAGTTTTACTGTGCCAATGTAGCGCATAGGGTTGTCATTCACGAATTCCGAGCTAATCTCACGGAAATAGCCGACATCAGAAAGCTCAAACTCTGCGCGGTTAATAAAATTGCTCAAAAATTCCTGAATTTTTTCCACAGGTTCTCCTTTCGGGGCTGCTCTAAAGCCTATTTGTGAAATGCTGCCGGGGTTTTGTGTTTTGTTTATTTCCATAGATTAGTTTTACCTCTTTTTCTTGATATTAACAAGTTATTTCAACTTTCCAAGCTCTTTGTGAATACGGATAATGTTGTCCATGTCAAGCGAGGGGTCGATTCCCGCAGGAAGAACAGGTTTTTGGGCCGGTTCATTGAGTTCGGATTTTCTTGCGTATTCGTAACATTTTGTCAGATATGCGGAGTAGGCTTTTTGCTTGTTTTCATTGCCTGCTTTGTAGATATCTGCAACGGCTTTTTCTACAGCACCCAGAAGCTTGAATTTTTCGAGATTGTCGCCAATCAAATCCTTGCCTTCTTTAAAATCATAAATAATATGTTCGCTTTCAGCGAGTTCATTTATGGCTTTTCCGCGTATTTGAAGCTCACTTATTGCACCGTTTTTATGTTTTATATTCAGCTGCGCGGTTGTATAACCGGATGGCTTCAGCGCGTCTTTTGAGTTAAAAACAGCCTCATAGTCCATCTTTGCGGTCGCCGACCTGTTGACGACCGAGGTTATGACAGGGTCATAACCCTTTGCGCGGCAGTGCATTCTGATTTTTTTGATTTGTGCGCTTGAAAAATAAGGTTTGAGCCCGTCGCCGCAATAGTTTTCCAGTGACAAAACCTCAATTTTGCCCTCATCAATTGCATTTATAAGGTCATAAACGACTTTGTCCGCAGCGAGCTCCGAACAATCGTCCATTACGATTCTTGCACCGATGGTATCTTGAATATCATCACGGATTTTTTGCAAATCGTTCAGGGCTTCTTTTTTTAGCGTCTGCAGTCGTTCTATTTCAGCGTTTATTTGTTCGGAAGTACGCGGTTTTTTGCCCGCTGCGATTTCTTCAGGCGTAAGTTCACCGGATTTTATTGCTTTTTTGATTTGTTTATCAAAGGATTCAAGGCGCCTGTAATGCTTTTCGAAAACCTTGTCCATATCCTTAACTCTGGACATGAATTTTGCGTCCTGAACCGAAGTGAAGATTTCAGAATAATCCTTTTTAACACCATCGATTGAATTTACAGCTTCTACGTACATATTGCGGGCGCTGGCAGAGATTCTCGCGTTCTGGAGGTCATTGTATTTTTGAGAATACTCCGGATGCGAATAAATTTGGGTTTTTGTGCTGATATTCTGTTTGTTTTGCATTTTAAGTGCCCATTCAGGCATACCGAGTTTTACAAGAATCCCTTTAAGTTCATCTGAAAAATAAGAAGAATCACATTCTGCCGCAACTGCCAGAAATTCTTGACGGTTAGTGTAGGCATAATCGGCATGAGCGGGATTTATTCCGTTTGCCGCGAGTCCGTCTTGAATTTCGTCGTAGTATTTCTTATTCTTGATAATATATTCAGAATTGACTCCGTTCCATACGCCAAAATCAAAATCTATATAAGAATCATTTTCGTGCATCATTTCATGGCGCAATGAATACAAAAGCGTATCAGAATCGCTCGATGAAAACGAAAGTTTTTTACCATCATGCTGGTGATAAGCAACAGCATTACTATCAACATAGTCTTCATCAATTTTTGTACAATCAATAACTTTAGGGAATTTAACGTCCTGTTTTCCGGCTTTTTTCCATTCCAGAAGTTCGTTGTAAATGAGCTGGAGGGATTCAGGGTTGTTTGTATCGCTCATAAAGACTTTTGTACCGAAATCTTTATCGATTTTTGCAGCAATTTCACGTGCTGCGGGAGAAAGGCGGCTGAGGTATTTTGTTTCGTACATTCCGGCAGCGGCTTTTGGGTCCGAACAGTTGGCTATCCACTTTTTGATAGGCGCAAATTCCTTATCGAATTGCAAATCCCTCATTTCTGCGCCAGAAATTTCCAAATCTTCCAAATCCTGAGTTTTACTGCCAAAAAGCTTTTCTTTAATTTTTTGAAAGTTGCTTTTGTGTTGAGGGGTGGAATTTTCTAACAAATTAAGCATTTTTTGTGCTTTTTGAGGGTTAGCTTGGCACAATTTTTCAAAATATTCCTCAACAGAACCATCCGCAGGTCTTTTCCCGCTCAAAATCTCATCCAGTTTTATCATCTCTTTAATTTCTGTGAGATTGGCGCCGAAATTTTTATCGGAATTCAACAAAATCCCGTCAATTGCTGCGTCAAAGTTTCTTCTGGCAGAAATTTTCAATGTCGGTTCGGAAATTTGGTCTATGCCGGTAAGATATTCGTGTATTTCTTCAGGACGAATTTTTCTATTGACAGCTTCATCGTTAAAATACGTGTTGAGCTTATTTTTGAGCTTTTTATCGGGTGCAATACGCAAAATATCTTCTTGAATAGCTTCAACAGCAAGTTTTTTGAGTTTTTCGGCATCAAAATCATCAGAATTGACAGAATTCAGCTCCTTTATGAATTTTGAATCTTTCGGACACACTTCAATTGCGGTATAAATCTCCTGAGAGATAAGGCGTCCATTACGAAGCAATAAATCTTTCGTTTCCCTGGAAAGTTTGTCCGAATCGTATATTTTGTACTCTTGTCTGCAAAAATAAGGCACATCAGAGATGAAAAGCTTATAAGGCCCATGGGGTAATTTTTCTTCAAGCGCCTTTTTCAGTGCCGGAAAATTTTCTTTATTTACACAATCTACAACCAGCATAACATGGTAAATTTCACTATAATTCCCGCGTTTTTTTACCGCATCCATAATAGTCTCAAGATATCCGATATTTTTTTCATTTATACTTGAAAAAAGTCTTTTAAACTCTCCAGCAGTCGCATTTTCATCATTCACATTCAAAATATCTTCAAGAAGTTTCAGATTTTTAGATTTGGCAATCGCGGGATTTGAAATAGCTACATTGAAAACCTCGACATTTCCGGTTTTTTCCATGACTTTTTCATAAATCCCGGGAATTTTATCTAAATTTTCTTCACCATAGGTTTTTGCCATCTGTTTTAGAGCAAAATCGCTGAAAACAGGCTTTCCTGTGGAATCCGTAAATCTGGACATTCTGGAAATAAAAGCTGTTTTACGAGGAGAAACAGCCGAAGCACCAAAATTCATCGCAGAATGAGCGCCTTTTCGTGCATATTTCGTGATTTTATTTTTATGACCGGCAATAAGCGCCATAGCCTGTGAAAAACCCTCGCCCTCGAGGCTTATTTCCCCCGTTAAAGCTAAATCACCGACCAGACTGATTGCAGAATCCACACCGACATCTGCGGCGTATGCAGCGAGTTTCGGGGCATTGAGGGCTTTTACGCCTTTATTTACAGCCTGGCCGACCCTGCCCGCGCCCATACCGACGCCCATAAGGAGCCCGTTCGTAAACATTTCTTTTTTCAATTCATCTATTTTTTCAGAATCCGGAATTTTTTTTGTGGATTCGTCTAAAAGTTCGATTCCTGCACCGCCAAGTGTAGAAATTCCACCTCCAACGAGCGCAGCCGGAGGGAATACAAGCATTCCGCCGACCATAAGCCCCGCGCCCAGATATTCAACACCCGAACGAATGCTCTGAACGGTTTCCTGCTGATCATTTATATATGCTCTGGCAAGTTTTGAGGCACTGTTTTTGCCGTACGCCTCTGCGTAGCTCAGGGCGTATTCTTTAGCGTATTGTTCGCGGGATTTGCCGTTTAGAAGGGCATTGTAGTTTTTGTCAAGGCTTTTTATTACATTTTCAGCTGCCTGTGCATAAGGCACGGGCATATTTTCACTAAAAAGCGGGTTCGGGGATTTTACTTTGTTTTTCAAGCGTCCGTTTTCAAAAACAAGCCCCTCAAATCCGGACAAATCCTGTAGCCCTTTATTCAAAGCCTTTTCATCATCACCGTACAAGGAAGCTAAAGAGCTGTATAAGGCGGTTTCCAGCTGTTGATTTGAATGTTCAATAACTTCCGGGGGAACTGCGGATTGGGAATTGCCTTTAACAAGCGTCAGCGGCGATTTTAGGGTGGATTTTATCTCATCAAGCTCCCTGCCTTTGGTTTCCACAAGCTGGTAAATCGTACTTTTTTCGCTGAATTCAGTAACTTTTTCCTGTGAAAACTCAACTCCGCGCTCAAGCCTGTAAGCCTGTTCAAAAGTTAAAATTTCGTCGCCTGTGCCGGATTTTAGCTCATACTGGGGCTTTGGTAAGCGTTTTATTTCGTTCAACAGGGTTTGGCCGTCGCCATTTTTGATAACTTTTGTTTCCTCATCGGTAGTTTCCATTTCAAAAAGGTTTTCAAATTCCCTAACCGCGTCAGCATAGCGCTCCGTACCCTCTGCGGGCAAGCGAAGAACATTGTCCTGCCAGCGTTTTAGCTTTGACGGGCTCAAAGTGCCTATTTTTTCTGCTAATTTTTGTTTTTCTTCGTCAGATTTTGACTCAACAACCGGATATATTTCCAGAAGAGTGCCTTTCAGCATTTCATAATAAGAACTTTTTGTGAGCCGGCCAGCTCTGGCTTCTTCTAAGATTAAATTTGATTTTTCCTGCAAATGCATAGCCCTGACAGTCGATGGGAGTGAAAGAAACGATCCTTTACACTGTTTCCAGGATTCATATAGTTGGCTTACAGCTCCGTTATCTACCTTTGTCAGCAGTTTCATGCCGGTTCCCGTATCTTGAAAAAGCGAATTTAGCGCCAAATCTATTGATTCTTCATAACTCAGCGGTTGAAGCAGCCCGAAATCTTTTTCAGGCAAAGATTTTTTACCCTCGACTTTCACTCCAAGATAATCCCAGCCCTCAGATTCCAACTCCTCAGATTTCTGGGCACGGCCATTCAAAGTCGATTGGAGTTTTTCATTCAGGGTTTTTTCACTCAAGTTTTCAAGGGTTTTTGCGCGACTTTCCAGAGCTGCACCCGAAAGTCCTTCTGCTGAAGCTATTTGTTTTGCTATTTCCGATTTATTAACAAAAGTCATTACTTTTCTTCCGCCTTCATTAGTTTTATCGGCAAGTTGCAGCAAAAAATTTAGAGAAAAAAGCAACAAAGTAACAATTCGTTACAAAATTATTCTTCAAAACGGTATTTCTGGTTGAGAACAGATGGTGTTTTGTAGCACCGGAGGAGAGTTTTCGGGGAAATTATGCCGGTTTCGTAAAGAAGATTCACCTGTGCCTTGTTATAATCAATCATTGAATTGATTAGCTGAACGCGCGCCTGAGTTTTTGTGGTTTGCGAGTCCAGAACATCAAGAAAATCGTTGTTTCCGACCTCAAAACCTACTATTGCAAACCTCACGCCCTCATCAGCAGCCTCAACCTCTTTTTTGTTTGCAGTAATCCTTTCCAATGCGGACGAAGAATCGTAATATGCCGTCAAAATATACTGTTTTACATCACCTTTCAGCCTGCGAAGCTCGTATTGCGCGGCACGGAGCTTTGCGGCGTCGGCTTTTTCCTTGGTCATGGTCGCAACACCGAGTTTTTGACCCAGCGGCCACACTGCAGCAAGCCCCCACGTTGTACTCGGGCGCAAATTCCCCATCTGGAGCGTTCCTTGCCTTGCATAGTCATAAGTAAGCTCGATTTTCGGCGCAAAATCGGTATAATTGCTCTTTTTGATGTAATTCAGGGACATAACCTCGCGTTCTTTTGCTTTGACATCCTGCCTGAGCGAAAGCGCAACCTTGTAAAGGTTTTCAATGTCATATTTTTTCTCCACAAGCTCGATTGTATCAACATTGCTCTCAATCGGATACACCGCAATCATTACATCCAGCCCCATTGTGTCCGCAAGTGCCGCCTGACGGAGCCGCAGAGTGTTTAGCGCGTTAATAAGCTCCATTTTTGACTTTGCATATTCTGCCTGAGCCCTCAAAACATCATATTTTGTGCCCACGCCGATTTGATGGCGTGCCTGCATGAGCCGCAGCTGCTCGTTTCTGTCCCTCATATTCACGATAAGCACCTCAATATTAAGTTTTGATTGCAGCAAATCGTAATAACTCGTCGCAACGTTCTTCAAAAGTTCTTCTCTGGTGCGATTCAGGTTATGCTCGGCAGCTTTGTAGAGGCTGCGGCTGCTTGCGGCAAGAAAAAACTGGCTCCAGTCGGCAAAAATCGGATATGTCGCGCTAAAACCGCTATAAACAGGGTTCACATGCAATTTAACCGGCAAAACGCTGCCAACAAGGATTTCACCGCGTACATCCTGAATCTGATAACGATAATAAAAGTCCGGAAGCAAAAATGTCATGGAATTTGCAAATGTCCATTTTGCCGCATCCTTGTTTGCCTTTGCGATTTGAAGCGTAGAGCTGTTTTTAAGCATAATCGTAATGCAATCCTCAAGGTTTACCGGCAAAAGATTCACATCCAGCGACCGTTTGATTTCCTCGTCCAGCTTTTTCTGGCGCTCTATGATTTTCTTTTCATCGTTGTTTTTCAAATAATCAAGAAAATCATCATTTTTATAATTCCAAATAAGCCCGTCGTCGGCATTTACAGACGACGGGATAAAAATGCATGCAAATATGCTCACAAGTATCGCTATCAGGAAACGTTTCATATCTGAAAGCATATTTGAAACTGAGAAAATAGAGATTGCCTGCGGCGGTTAATCCCATAGGGCAAAAAAGCGGAAACAAATCTGTCTCCGCTTTTTATTCCTCTCTTAACGAATTCTTACAAAACCAGATTTATCGCCGATGAAGCCATCGAACGGAAAGAATCATTCAAAAAATAAGCCTGCGCAACTTTGTTTGTGAGATTCAACGCTGTATTTTTCAGACCGACATCGTTTTTCAAATCCTTGTAAGCAGATTTAAAAATATCGCCCAGATTTGAGTCTGAATCGACCTCTTTTTTGGAAATAGAAGCGTCATGGTTTGCGTCGAGGTTTGAGATTATGCTTTCAATGTTTTTGTTTTGAAGAATTTTTTGGATAGCAGGATTCTGGTTTTCCTTGCCTACTACAGTAGTAATTTCCTGCTTTGAAAGCAAACTGTCCTTATTTTCATCAATTGTGTCAAAATTATCCTTTAAAAAATCGGCAAACGCTTTATCATCCTCGTTTTGCATTTTTGAAATATATTTTTGCGCACTCGAGGCGAGTTTGTCCAATAAATTTTCAGAACCTGTTTGAATCGTATTCATTTATACTTCTCCCCAATTTAGTTTTATTATAAAGTTTTGTTAAGTTTTGCGAATCCATTGTATAGACCAGATTATTAAAAAAAATTCCCCCCAAAGACATACAAACGGAGGATATCCTTTTTGCATAAACAAATTAATATGCCAAAAAAGGAGGTTCAAATGGACGAAAACGGAGAAAAAAAATTCATAAGTTGTGACTGCGGAAAACAGGACTGGCTAAAATTCGCACTTTTGCTGCTAGCTGTGTTTCTTGGCTGCTATCTGGCAAGCTACTACCTTTTAGACCGTGCTCACCACAAATATTACGCGCCTGTACGCCCTATTCATAATATTGACAATGTTTTGAGAGAACAGGACAAAATGTTCGACGAAATGGAGGCAATTGACCTTTCAACTCTGCTTCCGCCAAACACGCCCGTCGTCCAAACTTTCAAAAAAGATGATGCTTACAAGATAGTGGTTGACTTGAAACCCTTTAACGGCGAGCCCTCGAACATAAAAACAGATATTACGCCGGACAGGATAAGCATTTATGGTGAAAAAATGTCCAAAAAACGCAACTCTGAAACAGATTACGCATTTTCACAAAGCTTCATGCTCCCCGAAAAAATCAACCCTAAAGCAGTGACAAAAGAAAAAGTCAAAGGCAAATACATAATAACACTTCCTATTGAAGATTAAAAAATCCAAAAAGGCTTCCCTCGCAGGAAGCCTTTTAAAATAAGCAGGTAATTCATTTGTTAAATAAGAGTTTCTGTGCCACCACCCCCGTAACCTGTTTTGTAACCAATCCTATCCTGTTTTCCACGTTATAGCTTTTATAAATTTCTTTTAGACGGCGCTTCACGCTTGCCGGGCTGTATCCCATATGTGCAGAAATTTCCACATTCGTGTAACCTTTCAAAATCATCTCAATAATTCTTTTTTTCTCCTTTTCGTCAATTTTCATTCCCCTGATTCCCCCCTTAATTTTTCCAAAAGTCCCTCATATATCAAATCCGCACAAAAATTGCCGCTTTTGCAGCGATAATCACGGTTGTGAAATATTTTGCAGCCCGTGCAGATTTCATTTTCAACCAGAATCCCGATACTCTCGCCCGCTATCCATTCAAGCTGGCGAATTTTCTCTTTATCTGTCATACTTTCTGCCCTTAATCCGGTTCAACCGGTCAAGGCGTCCGTTTTTCTTAGCGTTCCAAAAATCCTGAATGGCAAGGTAACGAGGGTTGAAATCCACATCGCCGTTTTGCACTGCAATATAGTACGCTTCCATCCTGTCAATGATTTCCATTTTATTTCTAAAAGCAATTCTGGCTTCTGTTTCACGTTTTTCGTCAATAAATTTCCTTATGTACCCCAACATACATTTCTCCCTTTCCCGGTATTGAAAAATCCGCACACAAAGCGGGTTAGATGTTACACCATGATTAATTTGTAAGTATTTTGTCCTGTTTTTGTAAACTTTAGAAAAATTTTCGCAAAGATTTTTTACATTTTGACGCATAAATGTAAAACTAATCAAAGCTCATGATATTATTGTTTACAAAGTATTTATACAAATATCATCTTACATAATGATGTAATTTAAGTCAAGAAATTTTACTATATTGTGTAACATTTATTAACAAAGAGGCATATATGACTACCGGACAAAGGTTGAAGGAAATCAAGAAAGAACTTAATCTTACTGTAACAGAATTGGGAGAAACACTAGAAATTCCGGCCAGAACTATCGGAGGGTACGAAAGAGATGAAGCTCCTCCGAACCAGAAATTTTTAAATGCGCTTGTCCAAAAGTTACATATAAATGTAAACTGGTTTCTTACAGGAATAGGTACAAAATTTTTAAACCAGCTTGAAGTTGCTGATGAAGATTGCCTTGCTATACCTGTTCGGGGCGATGTTACGGCAAGTATGGGCTACGGGGTGACTGTTTATAATGAATCACAGACCGCAACCTACTCAATCAGCAAAAAACTTGCAAGGGATTTAGGCGTAAATACCAGCAAAACCGAGATGATTTTTGCACAGGGAGATAGCATGTTGCCTACGATTGAGGGTGGCGACAGTCTTCTGGTGGATTTGTCAAAAAAAGAAGTTCATGACGGAAAAATCTACTGTGTACGAATTGACGGACAGCTTTATGCAAAAAGGCTCCAAAAAATCCCCCCGAGTACGATTCGCGTAGTGTCCGACAATGAAAAATACCGCAGTTTTGAAATTAATCTTTCAAAGGATTTGGAGTTTGATTTCGGAATCATCGGCGAAGTCTGCTGGTGGGGCAGGGTTGCAAGATAAATTTATCTAATCTAGTGTCAGTCGATTCTTACCTCTCGCAAAACGTGACATTTAGTCACTTTCCCGCTCCCGCGCCCACGCCCTATTGGGGGCGGGCGGCAGAGTGTTCCTTATCTCGAACTTTTCTCGGACATATACAAAATTTCTAAGCGAACGCCAAAAATAGCGGCTCCGCTGTATTTTTAGACCTTTTATTAAGTTTTGTAAATGAAATATATATAAAATAAATAAAAAATGGCAATTTTTTATATCAAATTTACTTTATATAAATACGAGAGAAAACAAAACCTGAAACGGTTAAACTTACCACCAAAGAGAATTAGAGAAACAATAAACCACGAGGAATTTACTTACTACTTCTTACATACTTCATTTACTTTCATACTTTCACTTCACACATCGAGGAATGCAAAGAAATTTCATTCCAGGCTTAACCCAAAAGGTTAAGCTTTTTTTTGCGGCAAATCTAATCTAGTGTCGCCTTAGTCGATTCTTACCTCTCATCAAATATGACAT
>URHD01000015.1 GCA_900547585.1 uncultured bacterium
TTCGTGATAAGGAACACTCTGCCGAGCAAAAGGTGACTAAATGTCACGTTTTGCGAGAGGAAGACGTGAACGAACTTTTTGAGTGCCCGCCCCGCTGATGGCGGGGACGGGTAGAAAAGGTGAGCCTTGGGCGGTTCGCGTAGGCGAATCGGCTAAGGCGACACTAGATTAGATAAAAAATAAGGATTAATGGAGAAAACCGATGGAAAATAAAAAATCGTTAAAAATAAACATTTTGCTGACCATACTTTTTGCTCTTTTTACGCTAAATACCGTCTTAAGACATGAAATCTGGGCAGATGAAGCGCAGGTGTGGCTTCTGGTGAAATATCTGTCACCGCTCGGACTTTTAAAACATCTTGTGAACGAGGGGCATCCGTCGTTTTTCTACTTTCTGGTAATGCCTTTTGCCAAAATGAACTTTTCAATAATGGCAATGCAGATAATATGCTGGCTGGGAACGGTTTTGGGCGCATTTTTGATTTTGCAGTTTTCGCCTTTTTCAAAATTTGCGAAGTTTTCTATCCTGACCGGCGGGTGTTTTTTGTATTTTTTCCCTGTTATTGCCCGCAGCTATTCGATTTTGCCGTTTCTTGTGATGCTGGCGGCATATTTATACCCGAAAAGCAAAGACCGGCCTTATTTGTATGCGATTGTGCTTGCATTGATTGCTAATACGCATGTTATTATGTTTGGTTTTTCGGGGATTCTCGGGTGCATATTTTTATACGATAATTTTATAAAGCCGTTTAAAACCCTGATAAAAAGCGAAAAAATAAAGTATGCTGCGGCGTTCGGCATAGTTTTTGTCGGTTTGCTTGCTGTTGTTTTGCAGCTAAAAGGCACAAGCTCAAGCAATTCCTGTATCGGGTGGAGTTTTGACTATATCTGGATGAATGTATATCACACAATGCTCGAGTTTTTTACAAATGTCATTGATAACACGGCGATAAACATGGCTCCTGTTGTCAGTTCAGCAGCAATGATGAAGACTTATCAGGCAAGCTGGGCTGTTGTGGTGGCTTCAATCGTACTTTTGGCGCTTACGTTTCTGTCCGTTGTGATTTTTGCGCTTGTGAATGTAAGGGCGTTTTTGACGGTTGCTGTCGGGGTTGGATTTCAGCTGTTTGTTTATATTTTTGCGTATTCCGCATTTATCTACCCTAACAGAATCGGCACTGCTTATTTAATCATGATTTTTGCGTTCTGGATGGTACTTTCCGACGCTAATTTCAAAGAAAAATACCGGATAATTACAAAGAAATCATTGAACATAATTCTCGCGTTGATGTTTCTCGTCACAATCATGAACGGCGTGAGATACACAATCGGTGATTTGACCGGAAATTATTCATCTGCAAAGGTTACTGCTCAATTTATTCAAAAAAATATCCCTGAAAACGCCTTATTAATCACAACGCAGGACCCGTTCTCGCTCGGTTTGTACTATTATCTGCCCAAAAACCGCATGTGGTCGATTATGCAGCGAAAATATATAAATTACGTCGTCTGGGACAAAAGCCTGCTTATTGGCAGAATGCAAAAAGATTGGTCTTTGATTGTCAGAAGACGTTTTTCCGAGGAAATGAAGCATCAGCCGATTTATGTTGTAACTCCGTCGTATGATTTCGGGCGCGGGCTTGAGATATTCAATAAGGATGACTGGAAAATGATTTATCTTTCTCCACCGTCCATTGCTTATGGCGAGGGGTTTGCTATTTATAAATTTGTGGGAAGGTAGTTTGGGCGTTTAGGGGCTTTGGCGCAAACACAATAGAATTAAATTTCAGAAACGTAAAAGCGGCGAAGCCCGTTCCGGTTCTGAAATTTAATTCTATTGTGTTTGCTTTTTGGGGAGGAATGAGCAAAATTGTGCAAAGTTTTTCATCCGTAATTGAATTTTTGAACCGTAAAAGCGGCGAAGCCCGTTCCGGTTCCAAAATTCAATTACGGATGAAAAACGCCCAAACAAAAAACGCCCCTTTCAATAAAAACCGCAAATAATTAAAATTTGTAGAAAATCGCCTTTTCCTTTATAATTGGAATGTTAAACGAAGTTATTTGGGAGGGGAAATGAACGACGGGTGTCTTCGCAAGCTCAATACTTTTCAATTATTGAATTTTTGTCTGGGCTTTTTTGGTTTACAGTTTGCCTGGCAGATGAGAATTATTCTCTCAGGGCCGGTTACAGAAGGGCTCGGGGCTTCGCCTTTGATTTTCGGGCTGATATGGCTTGCAGGGCCGGTTACGGGTATGGTTGTACAGCCAATTATCGGCGCTTGGAGCGATAATACGCAGACGCCGTTCGGCAGAAGACGTCCTTATCTCCTGTTGGGTGCGATTCTCGCAAGTTTAGCACTGTGGGCGTTCCCTAACTCCGAAACTATAGCGCAATTTATTGCAAACAAACTCCATTTTGCGCTACCGGCAGTGGGCGGACTGCTTTTTGCTGCTGTTATGATATGGATTATTGATGCGTGCGTTAATGCTGCTCAGGGGCCTTATAGAGCGCTTATCCCTGATAATATTGTTCCCCAACAGCACTCAATTGCAAATGCATACCTGAGTTTTGCTATCGGGCTTGGCTCTGTAATTGCTGCAGGAACTGCTCCGATTTTGAAAAAGGTTTTTGATTATCAGATGTCAGTAACAGCGCAGTTTATAATGGCTGCACTCGCTTTTTCGCTCGCTATGATTTGGACTTGTATGACCTTTAAAGAAAACAACTCTGCTACCTGCGAAGGGAAAAATGACAAAGAAAAAAACTCATTTATTGAGGACTTGAAAACCTTTTTTAAATCCTCGCCGGAGGTGTTCAAAATCTGTTTTGTGCAGTTTTTCACCTGGATTGGTGTGATGAGTATGTTCATCTTCTTTACGCAGTTTTCTGTTCACACAGTGTTCGGAATTCCTGATTTGTCGACGGCTGCGGATTCTGTAGTCGCTAAATATGCTGACTTAAACACACAGGCGACGAATTTTGCATCGATTTGCTTTGCTGTATTTAATTTAATTTGCTTTTTGGTTTCAATACCGATTGGAATCCTTTCCACAAAATACGGAAACAAAAAAGTCCACATGATTGCAGTTGCTTCAATGGCTCTGGCTTATATTTTGATGGCATTTACCACTGATTCGCGCGCGATTATGGCACTTATGGCTTTTGCGGGCATAGGCTGGGCAAGCATTCTTTCTCTGCCATTTGCAATGCTGTCCGAGTATATCCAAAAAGGCTCTGAAGGAGCGGTAATGGGCATTTTCAATATTTTTATCGCCGGCCCTCAAATACTTGTATGTACTTTTCTCGCATGGTTTATTTCAAAATGTGTATTTGATACACCGGCAGGAATAAATTATCACTGGGAATATACTTTTGTGGTCGGAGCGGTAGTTCTGCTTGTGGCTGCGGTCGTTACTTACTTTATAAACGAAAAACAACCGGATTAAATATTACGGAATGTTACGAAAGCAGAAACATGCGAAACCATGAATACGACTGGATTTGACATGAACGTAAACTTTTGTTTACAAATAAAATAGCTCAAAACTCTTCACAAATCAGCTCTATAATGGTTTAATAGACTTAATAAAAATATTAAACGAATTAGAGATTAATGACTTTGGGAGGAGATTTGGGACTAAACCAAATCAAAGAGCCGGAAAACGGCTCTTTTTGTTTTCTATTCGTATTTTACATAGGAATATGCATAGTTTACAGCGGAATAATCGAGTTCTGACGGAAGTTTTTTGATTTCATCGACAGTGTCCAAATATCTTTTTAACGCAACTTTTAATGCTGATTCAACTGATTTTGCGTCGCTGATTATAAGACCCGATTCATTATTGATTGCAGAAAAAATGTTCATTGTTTAAAATCCTTATAAACTACTACACAAAGTGTAACTACTACACTTATAATACTATTTAAATTGAAAATATATTGCCCGATGAGGCTATATTGGGCGTCAGAAAGTATTGTTTTTTAGTAATTTATATATCCCCTGGTTGTTTATGTTAAAAAGGTCATTCTTAATTTTTTTGAATTCATTTAATTTATATTCAAGAATGTCCGAGAAAAGTTCGAGATAAGGAACACTCTGCCGAATCAAATATGACTAAATGTCATATTTGATGAGAGGTAAGAATCGACAAAGGTGACACTAGATTAGATCTAAAAGGGGAGATTGTTGTTGATTTCGCTCAACAGAAAGAAATATAAAAATTTCACAACCGAAGAGCTTATTGAAAAGGCTCAGTCTGATGACGTTTGCGCTGTAGAAGAGCTGATTAAGCGTTATCAGAATACTGTTTATGCTTCGTTTTATTATTTGAGCAAGGATTGTTCGGATATTCTGGATTTAACGCAGGAAGCGCTTGTAAAAATGTCAAAAAATATCAAAAACCTGCGCGAACCCAAAAAATTTAAAAGCTGGCTGAATCAAATCGTGACCAATCTTTTTTACGATTACCTGCGGCGCAAAAACAGAAGCTGCCAGACCGTTTCGATTGATAATAAAACTGATGAAAATGAAAATTGCAATGTAATAGAGCTTCCTGCAAGGTCCAATAATCCGGAGGAAAAGACACTGCATGGGGAGTTGAACGACGTAATAGAAGAATCAGTGAGAAAATTGCCTGATTCGTTTAGATTGGCGATTGTTTTGCGGGAGTTTCAGGGGCTTTCTTATGAGGAGATTGCGTCTATTACAAATACAAGCGTCGGTACGGTAAAATCCCGCATTGCGCGTGCAAGAAACAAGCTTCAAGAGTATTTAAAGGGCTACATTGCCTGAGGAGTAAAAATGACCGAGGATATAACCTGCAAAAAAGTATCAGCACTGCTCTCCCAGTATATCGACAACAAAGTAACGCCGCAGGAGCGCACTTTTATAGAGGAGCATATAGCAATGTGTCCGGATTGTTATAAAAAATTTATTTATTTAAGAAATTTGATAAACAGTTTGAAAGATTCTTACAAAAAAGTTATGGAAATGGCTCTTACACGCCAGAAAAGGACGGCTTTCAGCATACGCGAATATGAAAAATTCAAAATGAACCTTTCGCCATACATTGATAACGAGCTGGAAGGTGAAGAGGGATATGAGTTTCGCAAATATCTTATGAAATCGAGAATTGCACAAAAAGAGCTGAAAAACACCTATCTTATGCAAAAACACCTGCATAACTCTTTTGAAAAAGTCAAAGGCGGGCTGGATGTTGATTTTTCAAAGCAAATTATAGCCGATTTTCATCAGGAGGGAACGAACTGGCGCAGGCAAAGGTTTATAAAAGCGGCAATTCTTGCAGGGCTTGTTCTTTTTGGCGCTGCGGAATTTGCACAATACTCTATTCCTATAAAAGAAAAAATCCAGCAGTCAATTCTCAAGAAAAAAGATGTTCAATATGTAAAAAAACAGCAGCTGGACCAGTCAGAGGCCTTTGCTGCCGAAAAAAACTATTAAAAAGGGGTGAAATTTCACCCCTTTTTTTTATTTTAAAACCATCAGTTGTTTGTTAATCAGCTCAAGCAGCACGTCATTGGCTTTTTGGAGCTGCCTGTCGTATTTGTCTTTTATATCCTGCTCCGTCAGCTCAACAACAACATCGGGTGTAATCCCTTTTTTGTTAATATCTGTGCCGTTAGGAGTAAGGTATTTTTGGATGGTAATATTTGCGCCGCTGCCGCCCATAAGCTTGTTAACTTCCTGAACAAGCCCTTTTCCGAAAGAATTTTCGCCCACAAGTACGGCTCTTTTGTTGTCTTTCATCGCTCCTGAGAAGATTTCGCTTGCAGAAGCGCTTCCTTTGTTGATGAGGATGACAATCGGCTTATTGGTCACGTTGCTTCTTGCAGCTCTCATTGTTTCTTTGTAGCCGTCACGGTCAACTGTGCTGACTATTACGCCGCCGTTCAAAAACATATCGGAGATTATTATTGCGTTGCTCAAAAGTCCGCCGGGATTCGAGCGAAGGTCAATAATGTAGCCTTTTTTGTCTTTGTAGCCGTTGAGCGCTTTTTCAAATTCAACAGAGGCGTTTTTGCTTATAAAAGAGCTCAATCTGATATAACCCACGCTGTCAGCGAGTTTAACGCTTTCTGTCGGAAGCTTTGTTGATACTGATTTGAGCTCAATTTCGGCTCTTTGGATTTTGTAGAGTTTATTTTCCTGATTTTTTCTCTTGATTAAGAGCGTAACATAGGTTCCCTCTTCGCCTCTAATCTGGTCAGCTGCTTTATCGACAGTAATTCCCTTTGTTGATTTTCCGTCGATTTCAAGAATTTCGTCTTCCGCGAGAAGCCCGGCTCTTTCGCCCGGTGTGTCTTCAATCGGGGCAATTATGAGCAGTTTTCCGTCACGAACGCCGATTTGTACGCCGATTCCTTTGAGTGAACCTTTGATAGAGCTTGTTTCTTCCTCAAATTCTTTAGGGTCAAGAAATTTTGTATAAGGGTCATTGAGGCTTGCAAGCATTGTCTGAATCGCCACGTAGGCATCTTCGTCGGTCTTTATACATTTGTCATATTTGTGGTGCCAGCGCTGCCAGTTTTGTTCATTGTTAGTCTGGTCAACGTATTTTGTGTTTACCAGCCGCCATACCTGCTCGTAAAGCTGCTGCGGAGTATATGCAAATACGGAATTTGCCATCAACGTAATCGTAAGGATACTAATTGCTGATATAATCAGTAAGCTGTATTTTTTAATGAAATTTTTCAAAACTCTACCTCTTTTTCCTCTGTCCAACATAATACCATAAAAAACGCCGATGAATTCTCTGCGTTACTAATTTTTGTACTTTTCTTTAATAATGGTAAAGACGAAAACGCGAAAAGAAAGTTTCTTTTCGCGCAGTTTATATTTAGAAATGTAAATTAACCCTGCAAAAACAGCGTAGATACTTTATCTGCGACTTCAGTCATCGTAATTTCTTTGCCATCAATATCAAAAAGCAAATCCTGATCTTCTGTCATTTTTATTCTCGGCATGTTTTGTCGGATATGGGGTAATTTCATATTTATCTGGGGTAAATTTGAGTCGTTGTTTGAGAAAAGATTTGATTTCATATTCCTAGCACCTTTTTTCCTTGCATGATATTTGTCGGCACATTCTGTTCAAATCTTTAATGTTTTTCGAAGATTTTTCTATTTTTGTAACAAAGCTTTACATTGCCCAATTAGTTCAGGCAATTTTTTCAATTATTTCGTTTTTATATATACGAGAGATATTATTTTTAGCAAAACGGAGAGAAAAATGGCGCCAATAAACGCTGACAGACAAAAACTCATAGATGCCAAAGTGCAAGCAGCCGTAAAAGCCAGAATCGCCCGCAGTGAAGAGGTAAAAAAGGATTCCTCTATCAAAGGTCCAGGCGATTTCTCTGTTTCGATATTTATTGATAATATGGATTCCGCAGAAAAGGATTATGCCTATAAAAAATACGCCGAAGCGCTTTTGAAAACTTACGATTCAGTTCCTGACGGAAAAATTACCGTTGAGGAGTTTGCGAAGAAAGAAATTGAGGACGCAAACGCAAAATCTGCTGACAACCAGCTTATTAACAGGCGCTGCGGTAATCTTCTGGCTGAAAACCTTGATGTAAACGGCGATGGCGAAATTTCCGTTGATGAATTTACATATTTTCTAAAAGAAGCTGATACAGAAGATGATCAAGTGAATTATACTCAGGACGGAGTGATAACAGAAAAAGGCGAATCGTCTATAAATTCTCAAATAATGGGAACAAACGTTAATGATGAAAACATCAAGGCTGTTACTGAAAAATATCTTGCCGGAAATGTTCTGTCGCCAGAAGAACAAAAAGTGCTGAATGATGGTTCAAAAACCATCAGAGCCGCAATGTCAAAACGCTCAAAGGACTATTTTGAAACAGATTTAGGCGAAGCAAAGGACAAAAATGTATATGTTGAGGGCGGTTCAGCTGTAACTGCTACATTTGAAGATGTTACACGTGAATCTCAGACGTTTTTGGGTTCATTTTTCGGTGGTAGCACTACAGGAACCGGCATTTATGCAGACAGCACAACAGTTAATATTGAAGGACAAAGAAAAAGCAGCAACACAATCAACTTTTTGGGCAATACCGCAAATGCAGGCAACTATGGCGTTTCGAGCGTAGTTGACCTCGGAATGGGATTTGGAAATGTATTAGGCTACGGCAATACTTTTGGGATGGTAAGAACTGCGCCTGCTCAGGCAAATACCGGATTTTCAAAATGGTGGAATATCGGTAATATTTTCGGGCAGGGGCTGGGAATTTACGGAATAATAAAAGGCATTTTCGGTGGCGGCAGACATCACTGCGACTGCTACGGCGGGCTCGGATGGTGGTTTAATCGCATCGGGTAGTTTTTCAAGATAGTTTTTCGATTGCATTCACAAATAAGTTAATAAGTTAAAATTTAAGACCGTAAAAGCGGCTTTAGCCCGTTCCGGTCTTAAATTTTAACTTATTAACTTATTTGTGCTTGAACTTGTTTAATTTTTTCAAAGTTAAAGGAGTAAGTATATAATTTTAGAGGCGGAACGGGCTTACAGCCGCTTTTACGCCTCTAAAATTATATACTTACTCCTTTAACGGTTAAGCAAAAGCAAATTTTACCCTTTTAAGGATGAAATCAACCCCGAAATCGCGTCAACCTGCACCTGCAGCTCTGCAATTTTAGCTTTTGTTTCATCAACAACCTCTTTTGGCGCATTTGCGACGAATTTTTCGTTTTTAATGCGTCCTTCGAGGCTTCCTTTTTCTTTCATAAGCTTTTCGAGCTTTTTGTTCTGGCGCGCAATTTCTTCGTCAATATCAATCAATCCTGCAAGCGGAATGATGATTTTTGAGTTGCCGACGACCGCAGAAGCCGATTTTTTCGGAACCGGAGCGCTTTCAGCCTCGAAGGTCACCTCTTGAACCTTTGCCAGCCTTTGCAAATATGGAATAACCGCCTCAAAAACGGGTTTTTCCTTGGCTGTTGCCCTTACTTCAATGTCCATCTGTGTGGAAATCGGGATATTAAGGCTCTGGCGTACATTTCTGAGCGATTTAATCGTTTCAAAAACCAGCTCCATTTCCTCATTTTCAGCAGGATAATTTAAATCCTCGCTGAAAGTCGGGAATGAGCTTTTCATAATTGCAATTTCTTCCTTTTCACCCGGAATCATCTGCCAGATTGACTCTGTGATAAACGGCATAATCGGATGAAGCATTCTGAGGGTCATATCAAGGACATAACGGAGAACTCTCTGCGTGTTGAGCTTGATTTTTTCGTCACGGAGCTGGATTTTTGCGATTTCAACGTACCAGTCGCAATAATCGTTCCAAAAGAAATCATACAACAGGTGCGAAGTCTCGCCGATTCTATAATTTTTGATATTTTCGTTGACTTCTTTGGCGGTTGCGTTGAGTTTGTGGAGAATCCACTTGTCAGCAATGGTTAATTCAGATTTGTCGATTGCCTTATTGTCAACGCCCTCAAGGTTCATTAGCACAAAACGTGAAGCGTTCCATACTTTGTTAGCGAAGTTTCTTCCGTATTCAAATTTTTCGTCGCTGACCTTGATATCCTGCCCGCCGTATGTGCAAAGCGAAGTCATTGTGAATCTCAAGGCGTCGCAGCCGTATTTTTCGATAATTCCTACGGGGTCGATTGTATTTCCTTTGGATTTTGACATTTTTTGACCGAATTCATCGCGAATCAACCCGTGAATGTAAACTGTCGGGAATGGCGCTTTTCCTGTGAATTCGTAGCCCATCGTAATCATTCTCGCTACCCAGAAAAAGATAATATCAAATCCCGTAACCAGAACCGAGGTCGGATAGAATTTTTTGAAGTCCTCAGCGTCCTTATCCGGCCATCCCATGGTCGAAAACGGCCACAATCCCGATGAAAACCACGTATCGAGCACATCTGTTTCCTGAGTAAATTTGGATGGGTCAGGATTTTCTTTTGCAACGACCATTTCACCTGTTTCGTTGTTATAATAAGCCGGAATTTGATGCCCCCACCAGAGTTGTCTGGAAATGCACCAGTCACGGATGTTTTCCATCCAGCCGAGGTAATTTTTTGTCCATCTTTCGGGTACAAATTTAATTTCGCCTTTGTCGATGGCTTCGATTGCGCGTTTTGCGAGCGGTTCCATCTTAACGAACCATTGTTCCGAAAGCAGCGGCTCAATTGTCGTATGGCAGCGCTGGCATTTGCCGACATTGTGTTCGTGGTCGGTAATTTTTACTAAATCGTTGTGATAACGGAGCATGGCGACTGTTTTTTCGCGTGCTTCGTAGCGGTCTAGCCCGTGGAGCTCCTGCGGAACTTCCGCGCAGGCTTTCATTTTGCCTTCGCCGTCGATTACCCAGATGGGTTTCAGGTTGTGGCGTTTGCCGACTTCGTAGTCGTTGGGGTCATGCGCCGGCGTGATTTTCAAAGCGCCCGTTCCGAACTTTTTATCTACATAATCATCGGCAATAATCGGGATTTCGCGTCCTGTGAGCGGAATAACGACTGTTTTGCCGATTAAATCCTTATATTTGTAATCTGTCGGGTTCACAGCAATCGCAACATCGCCAAACATCGTTTCCGGGCGGGTTGTCGCGATTACGATTGCACCGGGTTCGTCTTTTAATGAATAAGAAATTTCCCACAGATGTCCTGCTTCGGTTTCGTATTCGGTTTCGACGTCAGAAATCGCTGACTGGCAGCGCGGGCACCAGTTTACGATGTAGGCGCCTTTGTAGATTAGGCCTTTTTCGTATAATTTTACAAAAACCTCTTTTACCGCGTCAGAGCAGCCTTTGTCGAGCGTGAATCTTTCTCTGCTCCTGTCAAATGAAGCTCCAAGGCGTTTGCACTGGTCAAGAATTGCTCCTTTGTGGTCGTTTGCCCATTTCCAGGTGAGTTCAAGGAACTTTTCACGACCGAGCTGGTGGCGATTTTGACCTTTTTCACGGAGTTTTTTCTCGACGACATTTTGTGTTGCGATTCCGGCATGGTCTGTTCCCGGAACCCATAATGCTTCATATCCGGACATTCTGTGGTAGCGGATGAGCAAATCCTGCAAAGTTTCGTCGATTGCGTGCCCCATATGCAGGATTCCCGTTACGTTCGGGGGCGGGATAACGATGGAATAGGGCGGTTTTTGGGAGTTTGCGTCCGCTTTAAAGCATTCATTGTCTTCCCAAAATTTATAAATTTCTTCTTCTGTGGAGTTTGCATCATAAGTCGTCGGCAAGTCCGCATAATTTATTGTTTTCATTTGAAAAAAGCCTCTTTCTCTAATTTATGATTATAAATTATCACAAAGAACGGTGATTTTCTATAGGGGAGTTTGTGGAGTTGGCAGTTGGCGCAAAAGTGCATGGATTTTTATTTTCCGTTCCGATTCCTCCAGCATCCGACGTGATTTTTACATTTTTCACACTCTTTGATGCTTCCCACAAAAGCCCAAACAGCATTATTTTTATTTTTCGACGCCTATGAGCCCCGGCGAATCGAGCTAGAAAAATGAAAATAATGCTGTTTGGGCGCCTACACATTAAATTTTGACGCCTATGAGCAAAGCGAATTGAGTTGAAAAATAAAAATGTGGCTGTTTGGGCGCCAATGCATTAAACTCCCCAATTTTTGTTACGCACCGTGTTAAAAATCCATCAAAAGTACCTACCCAATTGTTTTTGTCTGACGTATTATGGGAGAATGGAGATATATGACGTCGAACAGGAAGATAAAGAACTAAAACAGGTCGGGCTCGAGCTGATGTTTCTTACACCTGAAAAATACTCGCATGAGGACGGAATTTCGGCGGTGGAACTTTCAAAACTTCTTGATATGCCGGTCGAAACCGTGAAAAGAAAGCTAAAAATCCTGTTTGATAAAGGTATAATTCGCGTGCGCGGGATAAATCCGAAATTATGGAAATTTGATGAGTTCAATTTTCAACGAATGGACGAGGACGACGAGGTTTACCGGCTTCTGTGCAGTTTTGACGATGTGGATTTTGACAGATATTTTACTTATTGATTGATTTCGTCATATAAATGGCACTGAACCTTTGACTTGTCCTCAAAAAGCCTTGTTTCGGGGTAAGTTTTTGTGCAAATCTCCATACAACGCTCACAGCGCGGCGCAAACGGGCAGCCGGCGATTTTGTCGGTAATTGAAGGCGGCTGGCCCTCGATTGTTTCGATTTTATCTGAATTTATGTCCAGAATAACCTTTAAAAGCGCCTTTGTGTAAGGATGTTTCGGGTTTTTGAAAAGCGCCTCTTTTGTTGCGAACTCAACAATATGCCCTGCGTACATAACCGCGATTTTGTCGGCATTCTGGGCGACAATCCCCATGTCGTGCGTAATTAAAATTATTGAAATGTCAGATTTTGCCTTAATTTCTCGCAAAATCTCCATAATCTGCGCCTGAACTGTTACATCAAGCGCTGTTGTGGGCTCGTCGGCAATGATTATTTGCGCGTTGCACGCAAGCGCCATAGCTATGATTACGCGCTGTTTCATTCCTCCGGAAAATTCATGCGGATAAGCGTCGAGTTTTTCGCGGGCGTCGGGGATTTTTACCCGTTCCAGTGCCTCAACCGCAATTTCTTTCGCATCTTTGCCTTTTTTACCCTGATGAATTTCTATTACCTCCAAAAGCTGGTCGCCTATTGTGTATAAAGGGTCGAGCGAGGTCATCGGGTCCTGCGGAATGAGCGCAATTTTCTTTCCGCGAATTTTTTGCATAATCTTTTGTGGCAATTTTAACAGGTTTTCGCCCTCAAAAATTACCTCTCCATCCGTGACTATTGCATTTTCAGGCAAAAGGTTCAACACAGCCATTGAAGAAAGCGTTTTTCCGCTCCCCGATTCGCCTACTATGGCAAGCGTTTCGCCTTTTTTGAGCTCAAAACCGACATTATGCACGGCCTGCGCATAACCGTTGAGGAAATTGAACCCGATATTCAGATTTTTTACATCAAGCAAAGCCATTAAATGTCAATAGTTCCTTCAAAAACGTATTGTGCATCACCAGTCATGAATACGTCAAAGTCAGGATTTTGTAAATTGCCCGCCCATTCAATGGTAAGTTCGCCGCCCGGGAGGCTAACTTTGACTTTTTCGGAGCAAAATCCGTTTAAAATCGCCGCAACTGCACTTGCGCAGGCCCCTGTGCCGCATGCAAGCGTAATTCCGCAGCCCCGCTCCCAAACATCGACGCTGATTTCTTGTGATGAGCAGATTTTGACGAATTCAACGTTGGTTTTTTCGGGGAAAAGTTCGTGGTGCTCGAGCGCGTCGCCGAATTCCTTTGTTTCTGCTTTTGCGTCGCCTTTTGTGAAGATTACGCAATGCGGGTTGCCCATGCTGACCGCATTTACCGTGAATTCGCGTCCTGAAGCGGTGAGTTTGCAATTCAGGCTGCATTCGCCTTTAAACGGGATTTTTTCAGGCGTGAGAACGGGTTTTGACATGTTTACTTTTACTTTTCCGTCGTCTAAGACCTCTGGAACGATTATTCCGGCAAGGGTTTCGACGCTGAATTCTTTTTTACTTACAATTTTTTTGTCGTAAACGAATTTTGCAAAACATCTCATCCCGTTTCCGCACATCTGGGCGGTTGAGCCGTCAGACTGGTAAAAAAGCCATCCCAAATCGGCTTTTTCAGATTCAACCGGAACAAAAATCCCGTCTGCGCCGATTCCGAAATTTCTGTCGCAGAGTTTTATTGCTGCTTTGGGAAATTTTTCGCTTACTTTGTCGAATTCGCTTTTTTCAATAAGTATGAAATCGTTTCCTAGCCCTTGCATTTTTGTGAAATTGATTTTTGTCATAATAACAGCCCTTTTTTGTTTTGATTATAGCATAGGTAAAAGCAAGATAAGGATATGTTATTTTGTAGTGCCTTAAAACCCTACCCGTAAGGGCGGGTTTTTCGGCACGGAAAAATAACATATCCTTATCTTGTCACTGAACTAATTTTTACAATCCGAAATTTTTCTAATATACTTATAATTATGATTAAAAATGTATGTATTTTTGCTTCTTCATGCAATTTTCTTGAAGAAATCTATTATAACGACGCAAAAACCCTCGGAAAACTGCTTGGTGAGAGCGGTTTTGATGTTGTTTACGGCGGAAGCTGCCTCGGCCTGATGTGGGCTTGTGCTGGCGAGGTTAAGGAATATGGCGGAAAATTGACGGGAATTATGCCGGAAAAATTGCAAGAAATGGATGTTTTTTCCGAATATTGCGATGAATTCATTGTAACACCCTGCATGAGAACCCGAAAAGACAGAATGGACAAGCTTTCTGACGCTTTGATTGCGCTTGCGGGCGGGTTTGGCACTCTGGAGGAACTTTCAGAGATGATTGTTCAAAAACAGCTCGGTTACAACAATAAAGCTATTGTAATACTTAATACTAACGGGTTTTATGACAAACTCCTTGAGTTTTTTGAGGTGATTATTGAAGAAAAATTTGCAAATAAAAAAGCTGCGAACCTCTATTTTGTCGCAAAAACGCCTGAAGAAGCGGTTACTTACCTGAAAAATTACAAACCTGGGGATTTTTCAATAACGAAAGAGGACATTTATTCACGCTAGGCGTTCCTGTGGCATTTTCCGGCGGTAAAATTTCAAATATTTCAAGCCCTGAAAGAATTTCCGCTGAATCTGACGAACAAATTCCCAGCATGAAGTTTTCAAAAATTTCAGCATTAAAATTAGCCGTACTTTCCTGCTGGAGCTTGATTTGTGCCTCATATTGTGTCCACTGTCTGTAAAATTCTGTTTTATCGACAGATTCGGGCCTTTTTTTCCAGAAACGGTAAATCATATCAAAATTCCGCTCTTTCATCACCTCAATATCCACGCCCACGGGCATTTCGTCGAACGCTGCGAGCACAATATTTTTTGTGTGTGAGAGGCTGAACTGTATTTCATCGTTTTCGAGCGACGGTTTTTTATTTTTGAGCACAATTTGCGGATTTTCTATTCCAAAATGCGTTTTTAGCACGTATTTCAGCAAAAAACGTCCGAGCGCGAACTCAATTCGCCTTTTTTCGCACTTAAATTCGCGCCCCTCTAAATATTCATCAGGAAAGCCCGAATCAACGTTTTTTAGAAACGTATCCGAATTTATGAAGAATAATTTCATAAACTGATTTTATTCCAAAAACGTTTTAGTACCAACCCTTGTATTCTTTGAAAAATTCTTTTATTCCGAGCGTTTGCTGACTGTCAACCATTCCGTTGTTGAGGATTTCTGTTACTTTTTCGAGCTTTGCAGGCGATTCGTTAATCTCGCGAATCAAATCAACCGCAAGATTTTGTGTTTTTTTCATTTTTGCTGCATTCCAGACATAATTATCATCACAAATATCGATTATTCTTTGTACAATATCTTTATTTTTCTCGTTTGTTTCTTTTAGGATGTCTTTTATGCAGTCCCAGTCATCAAAAATAACATATTTTTCATTTAAACATTGATAATCTTTTGTCAAAAGCGGCTCCAACACACTGATATTTTCGTTGTTTACGCTTTCAAGAAGCGGTTTAATGTCTTCGATGCTTTCCGCTGATTTTAAATTATGTAACTGTTTGTACGCTTCAAGATTTTCTTCTTTTGCCGTTTTTAAATAGTTACAGACAGCATCAGTATTATACCTGTAAAGCCCTGTGCCGTCTTTTTTCTGCAAGTTAAGGAAAAGTTCTGCGCATTTAGGATTATTTGTTTCTTCAAGAGTTTTTACAATTTTCGAAATCTCTTCAAATGTCAGTTCTGTTGAACCGCCTTTTTTGCGGGTTGTGAGAACGAGCGAATACAAATCAGAATTTTCTTTTGTTACCCCCTGAATACATTTTAGAAGTGAATTGGCATCATCTGCACCGGCTTTTTCAATAAGCTGTCCTGCTATTTTTTCATTTTGCGGCTTGATTTCTTTAATAATTTTTAAGATTTCGTCTGCGCTCAGTCCTTTAGCATTGCCGAACATAGTTTTGTCCGATATTTTGGCTAACTTGTCCAAATACTTGATGTTCATTTCATTTGTACTTGAAAGAAGTTCAGCGATTTCTTCTAATGTGAATCTGCCTTTGTTGATGCCTGCACGAAAATAGGTATCGTCTTTCATCTTTGAAAGCTGTTTTAAAATCAGGAAGTTTTCATCGGTTAATTTTTCGTTGATTTTTATTATTTTTTCTTTGTTATTAAAAAGTTTGCCTTTCGGGTCGAGTTTTTTTATGAAGTTGAAAAGCGCATCGTTAATTTCGCCTTTTTTTATGCCAGAGGCGAGTTTTTGGAAATATTTGTCATAAATTTTTACTCCGCCGTAGGTTCCTCCCCCGACAATGGCCGCAGCTGCAGCAAGAAACATTGCCACTTTGGCGAAGCCCTGCGGATTTTTCTCTTTTTTGGTTGAAAGTTCCACAGAATCATTAGGCGTGGGAGCTGTTTTTTGTTCAAATGTGACTTGAGCGCTTATATCCTTATTAAGCGGCATTGGTGCTATATCTATTTTTGTAAATTGAGAAAAACCTTCCATTAAAACGCCTTTCTATAAGGAAATAAAATTCCGTCAAATAAAAAATTGCCAATATTTGATATTTTTGCGTTGTATTTCTTAATAAAACTTTGCCTTAATAGCAATTTTGTAGTTTTTGGATTTTTGAATAGAGTAAGGGAAAATTTATGCCAGATAAAATATCCAAACAAATCACTGCCGCAAGATCGGTAAATATAGCGAAAAACAGTGCTTCAGATGATAAAAAGAGCACTTATTTTCCGTCTGTAAATCTTGATGATGAAATAAAGGATGTTTATGTCAGTGCAAAGAAAAAACGCGGGCTTTTTGCGAAATTTTACGGATTTGTGAACAAATTTATCGCTTTGGGAATCTCCGATAAAAAAGTAGAGAAAAAAATAAAAGCATACAAAGAGGGCAAAATTTCAAAAGAGGAGCTCAAAGCATATATTGACCGCTATGAAAATGCAAATTTCAACAGTTCCGAAATCACAACAGACGCTCTCGCTGGTGCAGCCTCAATTGGTGTGGGTTTTCTGGGTAAAAAAACAAAAACTCTTATCAATGCTTTTACTCCGAAATATAAAAAACAAGCGGCCTTAATCACTGCCGGAGCCTCGATTTTGACGGGATTGCTGGTGAAAATGGGGCTGAAAGGCATTGATTCTCTCGGAGTTGACAAAGATGTGAGAAAACAACAAAAGACTTTAGGCACTGATATGATTTCAGGCACGATTGACGGTGTAACAGGGTTTATGTCAACACTGAATCCCCTTTTGATTCCCGCAGGAATTGCAATAAACGCTTTCACGCGCTATATAATAGATAAAAAAGACGATGTGACGCTTCCGTCTGTTAGTGATTTTCTTGAAAAACAGAAAGATTCAATTGGAATAGGCGCTCTGGGGCTTGCAGGTGTTACTCTTGCCGCCGCAAAAGGACATATGAACATCGCTAAAATCCGCGAAGCCATTGAAAAAACAGTTATCAACAAACAGCACGTAATAAGTTACAGACCTCCCGAAAATCAGCTCACCGAGTTCCAGCAGCTTGCGCGCGATGTTGGTTATGATTTGAGCATAATTATTAAGAACGAAAAATTCAATCCTGCTAATATTTCAAAATTGGATGAAGATTTTATGAAAATTTTGCTTGAAAAAGGCAAAAACGGTGATATTGAAGGCAAAATCAAAAAACTTGAAGCGGAGAATATTTTTCTCCCCAAATATCTGCAAACAGTCGTGGATATTCCTGAAAGTTCTCAGCAAAAACTGGTCAAACAAATCGATGAACTATTAGAAGCTCATGCTGCAAGACAAAGTCAGTCAAGATATAACGGCAGAGATTTCACCTACTCATTTGAAGGGTCGGGTATTGACAGGGCGTTGAAAGAACTTGAACAAAAAGGCATGGATATCAATGGGTTCAAGGATTTGCAGGCAATATTAAAACGCATTAAGAGCGATTGCCCTACTTCAAGAACCATTGAAGCTGCTCAGGAAATGTTAAAAGCCGAATACGGCAATGAATATCAGATAACAAAACTCCTCGGCGTCGGTTCAATTGCAGAATCTTATCTTGCAAAGAATAAAAACGGTGACGAAGTGGTAATTAAAATTGTTAAAGAACATTTCCTCAACTCTGATAAAATCGCACGGGATAAAGCCAAAATAATGGCAAAAGTTGATGAACGCGCGAAAACAGACTACTCGTTTTTTACATCAAAACAAACCATTCACTCTCCCGAAAGAAAAGAATATGATGTAAATCAGCTCGAAAATATGTACAAAGTCTGGGGTGACGAAATACATTTGAATCAAGAAGCCCTTTCTGCACGAGAAATCGGACAGCAGGCTTCTACATTCCAACCTGTAGGCGTTATTGACGCAAAACCGGACATATTCATCATGCAAAAAGCACAGGGTGTTCAACTAGACAGTGCAAAATTTGCTCAGGAATGGAAAAAGGCAAACCTCACAGAAGACGATTTTAAAAATTTCGTAGAAAACTACGTTCAAGTCTATTGTGAACAACTCTTTTCTTTGCCGAAAACAGGTAAAAAAGTTGTACAATCCGACCCGCACGGAGGAAATATTCTTGTAGATGTAGAAAAAATTAAAGACCTCAAAAACGGCTCCAAGCCAATAACCATAATCGACTACGGAAATACAACAAAAACCGAACGCGCTCAGGCAATAAAAAATCTGTTCAATCATATTGATTACCTTGTCGGCAATACTGACGCAATCGCAGAAGCAATGCTTGAGGGTGCAAAACTCGGCAAGAATAACAAAAAACAAATTATCAAAGAGATGTCTCAGGCACTAAAAGACTCAATTTACAACGTCGATACAAAAATTGATGTCGATAACCCCGTAAAAATATTCTCAACGGTCAACAGTTTTTGTCTTGAATTTATGCAAAAGAAAAATATCATCCCAAATGCCGCTCATATCAACCAGATGAAAGCCGAAGAAACTTATATCATTTCGAATCTGGGATGTTTGAAAAACATTTCTGACAGCTGCGGTTATGATTTGGCAAAAGCTGTTGACAGAAATACAATTATAAAACAACTCGTAAATGAAATGGCAAAAGCAACGCAGGATGCTCTGAAGTATGAACCGCGCCTTACATCAAAAGAAATTGCAAAACGCTATAAATTCTTCACGAATAATTCTGAAGAAGCCTTGAGCAGCCTTGGCATTAACTTTGGAATTGTTTAGAGTTTGACAGGCGCTGCCGGAGATTTCCGTTTTTACGGGAATGACATTATTCTTTTACTTGACAGCGAGCACTTCTATTTCCACGAGCCCGTTTTTTGGCAGCTCTTTGACTGCAACGCAGGAACGGGCGGGTTTTGAGGTGAAATATTTCCCGTAAACAGCGTTAAAAGCCGCAAAATCGCCCATATTCGCCAAAAAACATGTCGTTTTTACTACATTTTCAAGCCCGAAACCGGCTGCTTTCAGAACTTCTTTGACGTTTTCGCAGCATTTTTCGGTTTGTTCTTCAATTGTGCCGTTCAAAAATTCGCCGGTTTTTGCGTCGAGCGCGATTTGCCCGGAGCAATAAAGCGTATTTCCGGCAAGAATCGCCTGAGAATACGGGCCGATAGGCTCGGGGGCGGATTCTGTTAGTATGATTTTGTTCATAATTTTACCTTTCGTCTGATTGGTCATTCCGAACTTGTTTTGGAAGCGCAAAAGCGTTGTTGCTATTTTTCATCCGTTAATTTGTACCCCGCTGCGCAAAGTGCTTTTTTTATTTCGCACAAATGGCGCAGATTTCTTGTTTCCATTGAAATTTTCAGGTAACAATCGTTAATATCTGTGTTTTCACCGCCCTGATTGTGTCTTACGCGGATTACATTTGCGCCTAAATCGGCAATTATGCGAGAAACTTCTTTTAATTGACCCGGTTTGTCGAGCATTTCTATTGTCAAATCCGCAATTCTTCCTGCTTTTAAAAGCCCGCGGTTTATTACGCGCGAAAGAATGTTTACGTCAATATTTCCGCCCGAAACTATACAAACCGTCTTTTTGCCCTCAATCGGCAGCTTTTTGAACATTGCAGCCGCAACGCTCAAGGCACCTGCGCCCTCTGCAACGAGTTTTTGGCGCTCCATAAGGGTCAAAACCGCCGTGGCAATTTCATCATCCGTAACAGTCACGATTTTATCCACATATTTTTCGCAAAGAGCAAAAGTGTTCTCGCCGGGCATTTTTACGGCAGTTCCGTCCGCAAAAGTATGAACTGCGGGCAATTCTGTCCTTTTATGATGTTCAATTGAATAATACATGCTTCCCGCGCCTGCTGCCTGCACGCCGTAAACTTTACATTCCGGTTTTAGCATTTTAATTGTGTATGCAATGCCTGAAATCAGCCCGCCGCCGCCGATTGGCACAATAACCGCCTCAACTTCTGGCAGCTGCTCCAAAACCTCAAGAGCAATCGTGCCCTGTCCGGCGATTACCTCAATATCGTCGAACGGGTGGATAAATTCTGCGCCTGTTTCTTTCTGGCATTGAACAGCTTCATTGTAAGCATCGTCATAAACCCCGTCAACAAGGCAAATTTGGGCACCGTAGCTTTTTGTTGCTTCAATTTTTGAAATCGGTGCGGTGCTGGGTATGAAAATCTTGGATTGAATCCCGTTTTTTTGAGCTGCAAGCGCCACTCCCTGCGCATGATTGCCCGCGGAACAAGCGATAATCCCTTTTTTCTTCTGTTCATCAGAAAGCTGGGCGATTTTAGCGTAAGCGCCCCGAACCTTGAAAGAACCTGTTTTTTGCAGGTTTTCGGATTTTAAATAAACCTCGCTGTTTTTTGCCAGATCTGGCGCAAAAATCAAATCTGTTTTACGAATTACCTCTTTTAATAGATGTTCGGCTTTTTTGACCTTGTCGATTGTAAGCATTTTAAACTCCGTTGTTTGTGGCTCTTAATAATATAACAATTTTGTGCCCTGCATGCAATTATTGTTCAATTTTGAAAATTTTTCTCGGACAAACTAAGGCGACACTAGATTAAGTCTGCTGAATATTTTGGCTCTAAATGGCGTATTAAAGGCGAAATTGTTCCTGATTAGTCTGATTTTTGAGCAATGCTCTTTTTACAGTTTGACTAAATCAAACGTTTGTTTTATAATCAAAAATGTGCAAAAATTCAAATCAGAAAATTCAAAAGAAAAAATCCTCGCTGCTGCGACCAAGCTATTTGCTCAAAAAGGCTTTGATGGTGTAAGTATTCGTGAAATCTGTAAAGAGGCTGACGTTAACATCTGCATGATTTCATATTACTGGGGCGGGAAAAAAGAGCTTTATCAGGGCATTATTGAGGATTTGCTCGAGCGTCAGGCTGCATATACAAAAACATTTTTAAATTATGACAAATCCCCCTCTCAGATGAACACAAAAGAGAAAATCGAGCTTTTGTTTTTGATAACTGATAAATTTATCGACTACTTTTATTCAAATATTTCCAGCGATTTGATAATACTTCTTTTAAAAGAGCAGCAAAAGCCCAGATTTTTTGCGGACTCTCCTGCTTTTAGCTATTTAAGAGAAATTGTTGCGAGCCTTTTAAACAAAAAGCCTGATGACAGAGAAATTATTTTCAAAACCTTATTCATTCTTGCCCAGATAAATTCTCCGCGAATTTTGGCCGGTTTTTCGCTCAGGCTACTCGGGCAGAAGGAATTTAGCCAGGAAGACATTAAAATCATAAAAGAAAATGTAAAATTTTACATAAATGCACTAATAAAGGAGGCCCGAATTGATTAAAAAGATTGTGGCGGCTTTTGTGCTCCTGTTTCTTGCCCAGAGCGCTTTTGCAGTAAATGTAGAAGAGTTGAATACCGGATTTTTTACGCGATTTAATGATGATTGTCTGAATTATTACATCGAAACTGCGCTAAAAAATAATTATAACCTGAAAAAAGCAGGAAATATCGTTGAGCAGTACAGGCAACAGGCAAAGTATTCGCTGGGCAAGGAGCTTCCCTCATTGAGTGTGAGCGCAAGCTATCTGGGTGTGCATGTTCCAAGGCTGGATAACTTCCAGCTTTCACAAAATGCGTTTATTTTGCCGTTTGTAGCGAATTATGAGCCTGATTTTCTTTTAAAGAACCGCGACAAAACCCGCAGAGCAAAAAAAGCTTACGAAGCGGCAATTTATGAAGAAAAATCTGTCTATATTTCGTTATTGGGCGATGTTGCAGCAGTTTATACAAATATTTTGCAATACGATTATCTCATTGAGCTGCAAAATGAAAGTGTAAAAGCTTTGCAGGGCGTGTATCTTGCCGACTCCAGAAAGTATGCGCGCGGCGTGATTAACAGCACAGAATTGCATCTTTCAAAACAGAATCTGGAAAATGCAGACTCACAGCTGAAAAAACTTGAGAAAGAGCGTGATACACTGCTTATGCAGCTTGCTGTTCTGTGCGGGCTGTCTCCTGAGGGCATTAATAATCTGCAAAGGGGCACTCTTGCAGCGTTTGAATATTCGGGAGAAATACCATCCGGGGTCGTTTCCGACGTTATTTATTCAAGACCCGACGTTATGAAAGCAGAAAAGAACCTTGAGAAAGCGAAAATTGATGTGCGGATAGCAAGGAAAGAATTTTTGCCGTCTTTTAACATAACAGGTGTTTGGATTTTCAACACAATCGCACCGGGCAGCTTTTTCTCCTGGGAATCTTCACTTGCGTCTATTTTAGCAGGTGCAACGCAGGATATTTTCAAAGGTGGTATGAAAGTTGCAAATTTACGCATGCAAAAAGCAAAATATGAAGAGCTTTTCAACGAATACAGGCAGGTTGATTTGAATGCAGTAAAAGAAGTTAACACAGCGCTTTGTATTGTTAAGCAGGATACGGCTATGGATAAAAATACTCTTTCAATCGTTCAATCTCAGAAAAAGATTTTTGAGAATGCAGAACGTAAATACAACCGCGGAGTGATTTCCACGCCTGATTATCTGAACGAATACAATAAACTCCTGTCCTCAAAGCAGGAAAGCGCACAGGCAAAAACACAGCGAATAGTTGATTATTTCACGCTTTATAAAGCTGTTGGAGGAAAATTATGAAGAAAAAAATAGCAATACTTTTACTTATTCTTGCAATAATCGGGGCAGGTGTTTATTTTTTAACCCGCCAAAAGCCCAACCCTGACGAATTGACGCTTTACGGAAATATTGAAATACGTCAGGTGGATTTGAGCTTTCAGGTTTCCGGACAAATAGCGAAAATGCTTAAAGAAGAGGGCGACAGCGTTAAAAAAGGCGAACTGGTCGCTGTTCTCGATGATAAAGATTACAAATCAAATCTCCAGAAGGCTTCTGCGGAAGTTTCGCGCACATTAGCGCTTAGTAAAGATGCAGCTTCAAAATATGAAAGACAGGCTCCGCTATGCGCTGACAACACTGTATCAAATCAGGAATGCGATACTCTTTTAAATACAAAAGATAAAGCCAAAGCAGATTACGAAGCGGCAGTTGCTCAAAAAACTTATGCAAAAAATCAACTGGATTACACAAAAATCTATGCACCTGAAGAAGGCACAGTTACGGTAAGAGTGCAGGAACCGGGTGCAACTGTAAACAAAAGCCAGACCGTTTATACAATTTCCAAAACAAAACCTGTCTGGATACGTGCATACGTAAATGAAACCGATTTGGGCAATATAAAATACGGAATGAAAGCGAAAGTTTTAACAGACAGCATTAATCCGCAGACCGGAAAACAAAGAGAATACGATGGCTATGTAGGCTATATTTCGCCTGTTGCAGAGTTTACGCCGAAAACTGTACAATCTACGGATTTAAGAACAAGCCTTGTTTACCGAATTCGTGTTTATGTTGACGACATTGACGAATACCTCAGACAGGGCATGCCCACAACAATAAAAATTAACCTTCTTGAGAGCAAGCCAAATGCAAACAGTAGAAATTAAGAATTTAATAAAAACTTTTGATTCTTCAACTGCAATTAATGACTTGAGCCTTAATATAGAAAAAGGCAAAATCACAGGGCTTATAGGCGCTGACGGTGCAGGAAAAACTACGCTGATAAGGCTGATTATAGGATTGATGCTGCCTGACAGCGGTGAAATATGCACGCTCGGCTTGAACCCCTCCACGCAAAAAGCAGAACTCAATCTTAAAATCGGTTATATGCCTCAAAAATTCGGACTTTATGAAGATTTGACTGTTATAGAAAACCTCAGGCTGTATGCAGATTTAAAAAATGTTCCTTATGACTTTGATAAACTTCTTGAGTTTACAAGCCTGAAACCTTTTCAGGACAGGCTCGCCGGAGCTTTGTCAGGCGGTATGAAGCAAAAACTCGGTCTTGCATGCACGCTGCTAGGTTCTCCTGAATTTTTGGTTCTGGATGAGCCGTCAGTAGGTGTTGACCCGATTTCCCGACGTGAGCTTATGAAAATGGTCAAAGGTATGATTACACCTGAAACTACTGTGCTATGGTCAACTGCTTATCTTGATGAAGCTCATAGCTTTGACACGGCAGTGGTTTTGGACAACGGCAGCGTAATTTACAACGGAAAACCCTACGACCTTGCGCCGACAGCAAAAGAATTTGAAGAAAAAGTTATCGGCCTGATGGGCGGGTATAAAAAAGAAAAATCCCTGATTGCAGAAAACTATACGCCTCTCAAGACGGACTTAGATTGTACGGTTGTAGCGGAAAATCTTGAAAAAAAATACGGAAATTTTTATGCAGTAAAAAACAATTCTTTCTGCATAAAAAAAGGCGAAATTTTCGGGCTTCTAGGGCCAAATGGTGCAGGAAAATCGACTTCGTTTAAGATGATGTGCGGATTAACAAAACCTACAAGCGGCACAGCAAGGCTCATGGGTATAGATATTATAAAAAATCCGGAAAAAGCACGTGCAAATCTCGGATATATGGCCCAAAAATTCTCTTTGTACGGAAGTTTAACTGTCAAACAAAATCTCGAATTTTTTGCAGCTGCATATGGAATAGGACTTTTCGACAGAAAAAAACGCATTGATGAAATTCTAAATGTTTTCGGTTTTACTAAAATTGAGAACCAAAAATCAGAGGATTTGCCTTTAGGGTTTAAACAAAGGCTTTCTCTTGCATGTGCACTGATTCACAACCCGCCGATACTCTTCCTTGATGAGCCGACGTCGGGAGTTGATGTTGTGACGCGCCGTGATTTCTGGAACCATATTACCTCTCTTGCTGAGAAAGGGGTTACAATCCTCGTCACAACGCACTTTATGGATGAAGCAGAGTACTGTGATAGAATAAGCCTTTTCTACCACGGTGAAACAATCGCCGTCGGTACCCCGCAGGAGCTGAAAAATCAAGCTAATGCGGAAAATATGGAAGATACTTTTATTACGCTGATTAAGGAGTCTGAAAAGCAATGAGAATTTTGACAGCCTTAATAAAAAAAGAAACTTTGCAAATACTCAGGGATCCGAGCAGTATTATAATTGCCTTTATTCTTCCTTTGATTTCGATTTTAATCTATATGTACGGAATAAACATGGATACGGTGAAAGTCAAAATTGGGATAAAAAATGATGATGCAAATCCCGAAGTGGTCACGCTTGTAAAGTCTTTCGGCCACAGCAAATATGTAAATTCTTTTATTTATGACAATGAACAGCAGCTTACAGAGGATATTGTCCGCTCTAAGCTAAAAGGTGCGGTTATTATCCCGAATGACTTTTCAACAAACCTTTCCCGCGGCAAAAACGCAGAAGTTCTTATAGTTACGGATGGAACAGAGGTAAACACAGCAAATTATGTGCAAAGCTATTCAATGTCGATTTTAAATCAGTGGCTTATGACCGGAAAATACAGCTATCTGGCTTCTAAACAGGTAATATCTCCAGAAATAAGAACCTGGTACAACCAGGATATCAACAGCCACTATTTTATACTTCCGGGTTCAATCGCGATAACAATGACCTTAATCGGAATTTTATTGACCGCACTTGTAGTCGCAAGAGAATGGGAGCGTGGCACAATGGAAGCGCTTTTGAGCACAAATGTAAGAAGAATAGATATTGTGCTCGGGAAATACATTCCTTACTTTGTTTTAGGGATGTTGTCTATGGGGTTCAGTGTATTTATGAGCGTAGCCGTGTTCCAGATTCCGTTCAGGGGGAATTTCTTTGTTTTATTCGGGGTGAGCGGTCTGTTTTTGTTCACCTGTCTTGGAATCGGGTTAACAATATCTTCTGTTACGAAGAATCAGTTTCTTGCGAGCCAGCTCTCACTCGGATTGGGCTTTTTGCCTGCGCTTTTGCTGTCGGGTTTGATGTTTCCTATAAATTCAATGCCGGCGTTTTTTCAACATTTGACAAGAATTCTGCCGCCAAGGTATTACATAACTTTTGTAGAAAGTGAGTTTATGGCGGGAACCGTATGGGAAATTGTTATAATAAATTCGATTTTTCTGACAATTTTAGGGCTGCTTTTATTTGCGCTGGTTTACCAAAAAACTGATATGAGGCTTTTAAAATGATTAGAGATTTTTTGAGACGTGTTTTTGCTCTGATAAAAAAAGAATTTATCACCATTTGGAAAGATCCTAAAAGCCGCGGTATAATTATTGCAATGCCGATATTGCAGCTTCTGGTATTTGCTAATGCAATCACAATGGAAGTGAAAAATATTGATGTTGCAGTAATAGACCGTGACAATTCAGTAGAATCAAGAGAGCTTCTTTCACGTTTTGAAAACTCCCCGAGATTTAGAAAATTTTATTATGTACAAAACGAAAGTGAATTCAAAGAAAAAATTGATACTCAAAAGGTTCAAATAGGGCTTTACATAGATAACAATTTTTCAAGCAATATTAAGGCGCAAAAACCTGTGAGTATACTCATTGCAACTGACGGAAGACAAACAAACTCCGCTTCTATTGCCGGAGGTTATGCATCACAGATTATAAGCGGATACAACGATGAAATAACAGCGGCAAAAGGCGCTCAAATCATCCCTGTTATCAGAAACTGGTACAATCCCAATCTTGAATACAGATGGTATATTTTAACCGTTTTGATTGCAATGCTCGCACTTGTCCTGACACTTCTTTTGACTGCACTTTCAATTGCGCGTGAAAGAGAAATGGGCACATTTGACCAGCTCATTGTAAGTCCGCTGTCTTCATTTGAAATATTACTCGGTAAAACAGTGCCACCTCTTACTATCGCAATGGTTTTAACCTGTGTGATGACGGTTATTGTCATTACTGGTTTTAAGGTTCCGTTTGCAGGCTCGATTGCGTTGTTTTTGGTTTCAATATTTATTTCTCTGCTCTCAATCGTAGGTGTCGGGCTGTGTATTTCTTCAATTTGCAAAACTCAGCAGCAGGCGATTCTCGGCGTTATCACGTTCCAGATGCCGGCGATTCTTCTGTCGGGATTTATTTCGCCGGTTGAAGATATGCCCGTATTTTTGCAGTATTTTACCTATATAAATCCCATAAGGTTTTTTATGGTGCTGACCAGAGGTATTTTCTTAAAAGGTATGGGATTAGGCGACATTTTGATGAACTTAATTCCTCTTATAATAATTGCATTTTTTACATTATCGCTCGCAAGCTGGACATTTAAGCGTAAATTGGATTAAAATTTATTTATTCACTAACGGGAGTTAAAAAAATGTTTTTCTACGCTGATTTGCACATCCATTCTAAGTATTCAAGAGCAACAAGCAAAAGCTGCAACCTTGAAGAACTCGCAATTTGGGCGCAGAAAAAGGGATTGAGCGTAATTTCGACAGGGGATTTTACGCATCCGGCATGGTTTGCTGAAATCAAAGAAAAACTCGTTCCGGCAGGCAACGGCGTGTTCAGGCTGCGGCCGGAGATTGAAAAACAAATTCTGAAACCCGGAATTCCTGTATATTTTGTACTTTCTGTGGAAATTTCAACAATTTACAAAAAATGGGACAGAACCAGAAAGGTTCATCACGTTGTTTTCGTTCCAGATTTTGATGCAGCACAGAATTTCAGGGAAAAGTTAGGTGCTATAGGCAATATAAACTCCGACGGACGGCCGATTCTGGGGCTGGATTCCAGAAATCTCCTCGAAACTACTCTTGAAGCAGGCGAGGGTTCTTTTATTATTCCAGCGCACATCTGGACACCATGGTTTTCGGTTTTGGGTTCAAAATCCGGCTTTGATTCTATCGACGACTGTTACGGGGATTTGGCGGAACATATTTTTGCGGTCGAAACAGGACTTTCCTCAGATCCTGAAATGAATTGGCATGTCTCAAGCCTTGATAAATACAGGCTCGTTTCTAACTCTGATGCGCACTCTCCGGCAAAACTAGCCAGAGAAGCAACAGTTTTTGATACAAATCCCGACTATTTTAGCATAATGAAAGCTCTGAAAACCGGTGATGGCTACGTCGGAACTGTTGAATTTTTCCCCGAGGAGGGAAAATACCATGACGACGGGCACAGAAAATGCAATGTCTGCCTTACGCCCGCCGAAACGAAAAAACTTAACGGAATTTGTCCTGTTTGCGGAAAACCGCTTACCATTGGCGTCGCTAACAGGGTTTACGAGCTTTCTGACAGAAAAGGCGAGGTTATCCCCCCGAAAACGGCTGGAAAAGTTATCAGTCTCGTTCCTCTTCCGGAAATCCTTTCAGAGATTATGCAGGTCGGGCCTTCAAGCAAATCTGTTACCTTTGAATATGAAAATTTAATTCAAAAACTCGGCTCCGAGCTTTCGATTTTGACAGAAGTTCCGGTTGATGAGATTGAAAAAATCCATTCACCACTGCTTGCCGAGGGGATTAAACGCCTGAGAAAAGGGCAAGTTATAAGGCAGGCCGGCTATGACGGTGAATATGGAGTTATAAAGCTTTTTGAAGAGGGTGAGCTGGTAAAAAAAAACTTCACAAATTTAAAACTTGATATTGTAATCCCTGAACCATTGCCCGCAAAGACTGAAAAATCCTATATTTCGGGTAAAACTGTTGAATTTGAACCTATAGAAAAGTTAGATAACGAGAAGCCTAAAACTTATGCTCTGGACGAGTTTCAGGAGGCTGCTGTTAAAAATAATGCAAAGAGGCTTTTGATAGTCGCAGGGCCCGGTTCAGGAAAAACCACTGTTTTGACAAGAAGAATCGCCCATTTTGTAAAAGAAAAAGCCGTTGATGCGTCCGGCTGCCTTGCGATTACGTTTACAAGGCGTGCAGCTCAGGAAATGAAAGACAGGCTGAAAAAACTGCTTCCGGATGATTTTGATTTGATAAATATCCACACTTTTCATTCGATGTGTTTTTCAATATTGAAAGAAAATGCCTCAAAAGTCGGTTTGAGCCCTGATTTTAAGGTTATTTCAGAACAGGAGAAAGCATTTTACAAAGATGAGCTAAACCCCGAGGAAATGATTGATTTTGATTCTTTGATAAGCCTCACTGTCAAACTATTTGAGGAAAATCCACGGATAAAAGAGAATTACCGGAAAAGATTCAAATTTGTATCTGTCGATGAATATCAGGATATTGACGAAAATCAATACAGGCTTATTCGGCTTCTTGTTCCGCAAGACGGCTCGATTTGTGCAATCGGCGACCCTAATCAGGCAATTTACGGATTCAGGGGCGGGGATTCACGCTTTTTTAACAGTTTTAGTGAAGATTATCCGGATTCGCTGGTTGTGAACCTGAAAAATAACTACCGTTCAACAAACACAATCGTTGACGCGTCAAATCAGATGATTGAGTCCTACAATATAATTTCCCGATACGATAAACCTCATGAAAAAATAACCATCCATACAGCACCTACAGACAAGGCAGAAGCGGAATTTGTTGTGAGTACAATCGAGAGCATGATTGGCGGGCACAGTTTCTTTTCGATTGATTCTGATAGGTCGGACGGGTTTGAACGTGATTTTTCTTTTGGGGATTTTGCCGTGCTCTACCGCACATCATCTCAACTGGAACCGCTTCAGGAAGCTTTTGAGCGTTCGGGAATGCCCTTTGTGAAGTTGTCAAACGATATGCTGTGCGACAAAAAACCGGTGAAAAAGCTGTTGTCGGAGCTCAATGATGAAAGCCCGCTTACAGAGCAGATTGAGGAGCTTTCAAAGGAATTTTCGGACGGGATTGACGACAATATTCTGCGCTACCTTCAAAAAACAGCGCAGGAGTTCACGGATAGAATGGATTTTATTCACCAAATTTCTCTTGTGAGCGAGGTTGACACGCTAGATGAACGTGCGGACAGGATTGCTCTGATGACTTTACACGCGTCAAAGGGGCTGGAGTACAAATGTGTTTTTATTGTTGGGCTTGAGGATGGGATTCTTCCGTTATTTCTTGCAAAAACGCCTCAGGAGCTAGAAGAGGAGCGCAGGCTTTTGTATGTCGGTATGACAAGGGCGCAAAACCGGCTGTTTTTATCTCATTCAATTAAAAGAAAGTGGCGCGGTAAGTTGGAAAATCTTGAAATTTCTCCTTTTCTTGAAAAAATCAAAAGCGATTTGCTTAAAATGAGCACTTTTGAAAAAACTTACAAAGAAAAGGACAATACCGAGCAGTTGAAGCTGTTTTAGTTATGTACCCGTCAAAGGGTAGAAATGTAGATTTATTCATACTAAAAAAGAGCCATTCAGGCTCTTTTTTTAAATTTTTGGAGAATAGGAGACTCGAACTCCTAACCCCCTGCGTGCAAAGCAGGTGCTCTACCAATTGAGCTAATTCCCCGAAAGTGTATTTAATTTTCACACA
>URHD01000016.1 GCA_900547585.1 uncultured bacterium
ATTTTCTCATAACTCAGCAAAACCTGGAAAGTAAATTTAAAAACCGTAAAAGCGGCGAAGCCCGTTCCGGTTTTTAAATTTACTTTCCAGGTTTTGCGTCAGGGCAGCGATTCTAGGTAAAAAAAAAAACAACAAATTGTTTACGTAAACTTTTGTTGAGTGAAAAACCTCTCTCCTAGCAACTTATTTTTTTACAGGCTTTAATATAATGCGGAGGATTTCTCCAAACAGATCCGGCCGCGCCTTAAAACCTCGGAAAATGCTGTGATAAAAGGGATTGAGTACCAAAATTTCAATAAAAATTATTATGCCGGTTACCACTCGCCGGCATGGAGCAACACAAAAAAAATTACACAGGAACCCTTGCAGGAAAACAGCGAAAAGCACATCTCCTTCAAGGGTTTTAACGTTAATACGGCACATAACTCGCTAAAATCGGTAATAAAAGCAATCCCTCAAGACCTGAACAGAAAAGTTTTCAATTCACTAAAAGGAATAAGCACAAAGCAATACGAAGAATACAAAAGAATAGCCGCAGATTATGTCGAGCTCGTAAAAACCAGCCCCGAATTTAGAAACAAATACTCAATTCCTGACGAAATCGCTGAAAAAATCAGCATTGACAACCTTTATTACCGTCCTAAAAAGGGAATAATGAAAAGGTTCGGAGAAAATCTTATCTCTCCATTCACAGCCGCCGCAAAAGGAATAAAAAAGATTTTCACAAAATCAAATCCATCCGGCAGCGGAAAAGACTTCGATAAAATAATGAAAGAATTTACCAGCCTTGAAGGGCTGATAAACTCCCACGAAATCTGGGAAAACGGCTACAGAGAAATGAGCGGATATCAGAAATGGAGCACAGGTTCGGAGTTTTTGATTCCCGATGATGTGCTAAAAAGCAAAATCCAGCGCCGCCGCAACAAAGTCGTTGATCCGGACAAAGGAAAATACTCCACAACCTCGCTTATGCTCGGAAACAGGTTAATTTCCGGCACGGTTTACGCATTTTTCCTCGGAAATGACGCCTACAACACGACAATGAGATACAGCAGCAGCAAATCCGAAGCAAAAACCCAGCAAAAATCGCGTGTTGCACAGGAATTTTCAAGAATCGGGCTGAACATGTACATCCAGAACCTTTTGTTCGGAACGTTTGAAACAGCAGTTAACAAAAGCCTCCCGACAGCGCTTTTTGTTTCCGGTTCAACCGTAGCTTTTTCGGAAATTCTCGGCAGAAAACTCGTCGGAAAGCCCATCGTACCATCCGACAAGGAAACTCTTGACAGGCTTGAAAAAGAAATGGCTGAGAAAAAAGGCGTTTTGCCCGCAATCGGCAGACTTTTAACAAATGCAAAGAAACCGGAAAAACAAAAGGCAAAAATAATCACCCCCACAAAAGCTAATACAAAAGTATTTTCGGTATTCAGCAGCAACTCTCCCCAAAAACCGTCTTTCAAAGGCTATTACAGCGTTGAAAAAATGTTTGACAAGCAAAAGTTGAAACAACTTATGTCAATGATTCAACAAGCCGACGAAATGCGGTTTGAACAGATAAAAGAAACGATTGTAAAATCCGTAAAAAACTCTGAAGCTCTGCGAAAGCTCACAGTAACCTCAAATGACGAAAAACTTGCGTTTATAAAAAATGTTGACACAAAATCCAAAGAAGATGTGAACAGGGCGTTTGAATATTTGCTGGAATCAGCGGATTTGAAAGAGATTCCGATTGGTTCAAAGAAAACTTTCTGGGGCCAGGTTACCAAAAGCGTCATTGTGCCGTTCACGTTTGTTAAAAAGCTCGGAAAATCAGCTGCAAACGGAATTTCTAACCTTACAGCAAAGCTTCAGGGAAAACAAACAGCGCTGCGAATTAAAAGGATGACAAAAATCCTTGAAAATCCTGGATTTAAGGAAGCTGAGAACTTCAAAAACTATTATGAAGAAAGAATGGCGCTTAAAGTCTGGAAAGAATCCCCACTCAGCTCTACAGAGAAAAAAGTGCGAATTTTTGAAGAATATATGAAAAATCTTGAAAAAAACACAGAAGAAATTGAGGGACTGAAAAATATTCTGCTCTGGCTCGACAAGCAGATTACGTCAGCAGGGATTCAAGTAAACAAAGACGGGATGTTGGACGCTCAGGATATGAAAAAGGTCGAAAATCTGTTGCAATCTTCGGTTTTGAAAGCTGACGGCGCAAAACATGTCGAATATGACGGAAACAAGCTCGCACAGACGAACATAAACCTAGCCAGAGCAATTACAACGATTTTCCTTGTTACTGATGCATACAATTTGACCATGCAATACAGCGGAGACAACAGAAAAGAAGCTGGCAAAAGTGCCAAAAACCGTGCCGCACAAGAAATTTCAAGAATAAGCTTCTCCGCATACATTCTCGCGTTCGTTCACAATCTGCTCTCCAAAATGTGCAATGCCAGCCTTGCAGGAGCTTTCGGGCTGACAGCGATGACGTCGATCATCAATGATTCTATCTCAAGAAAGGTTGTCGGCGTGCCTTTAACGACAAAAACCAAGGCACAGCTTGACGAAATCGACGAAAAAAATGCAAAATCAAAAAGCCCGATAAGAAAAGCGCTCGCCTACTCTCTCGGCAAGCGAGGAGCGATGGCGGACGGCATAGACAGAGAAAAAGCCGCAAAAACCTCGGTTGTTCTTGACGACTTTTTCATTAATCCGACGATATCCGGATAATTCAACCAAATCCATAAAAAACACCCCTTTCGGGGTATTTTTTAATAATATTTATTGTGTTCTTTGAGCTTACCTGCTCCATCATAGTACCAGCTTTCAACAATTTCTACTCCCTTAAATTCGGAGTCGCCAAGAAGCGCCCATTTTTTCTTACTTGTAAGCTCATATTTGCCGTCGCTGTTTTGAGTATATTCTGAACTTGTCCAGTAGCCATCATCGCCGTTTCTAGTGCTGAGATCGGTTACTATTTTTTTATTCAAACCGTATTCATTGTAAGTATAGACTTCTTTGTTCAATTTACCGTTTTTGCAGGACAGTTCTCTTTTTCCCTGGTCATTTTCATGAATAAAAGTATTGTTAAACCTGTTTATTTTGCAATTTTCGGGCTCATCAGAGATTAGAAATAAATAATTTTCCGGAATACCCATTTTTTTAGCCTGAGTTGTCAATTCCTGAACCTTGAATGCCCTGTCTGCCGCTTTTTCAGCTTTAATTGCATCATATTCCGATTCCGTCATTGGTTTATAAGGAACAATTGTCACAGTTTTTTCTTTTTGCGGATTTGTTACCGGTTTGTTTGCCCAGTTGTCAATGGGTGTGAATGTTGACAATGCTTTTACCATAATAAATCTCCTTTTCTCTTAAGGTTTTAAATATCTCTCATATTTCTTTAAAAACATTCGGATTTTCGAGATTTACAAGGGCAGAGTTTATCCATTCCATTCTATTCTATTAGGTATTATAAGCGGGTTTCAGGGATTTTAAATTCGTTTTTACATTTCGTTACAATTGCGTTTTTGGTGTGGGGTAAAGTTCGGAATGACATTTTTTGCCACTCCGAACCAATATTAGAGATTTTTTCAAAAAACAACTCTACATTTTAAATGGCAAGCCTGCTTTAGCAATAGCCTCCTGCGCCTCTGCAACGGTACCGCCCTGGTTCATATATTTATCACCAACAAGCGCCTTTCCTTTATCATCGAACAAATAAACGCTGCCATCTTTGATTTTTCCGTCTTTTTCAACATAAGCTGTTAATTTTGCCTCTGTTTTCGGTTTTTTTATGGTCAAATGTCCGCCATCATAGGGTTTGCCCTCATAATTGTATGTTTTTTCTTTGATTGTTACAACACCGGTTTCAGGATTGTATTCAGAGCGTTTTGTAGCACTAATTTTGCCGTTGTTATAGTAGTTTGTAACCTTTTTACCGTCAACAACCGCATGTTCTTTATAACGAATGCTTGTATCAGCAAAATAACCCGGTCTTGAGCTTGTCATTGAAATCGTTTTGCCTGTTTTTTGGTCAACAACTTTGCGATATTCAAAAACCGTGCCGTTTTTATACGCCGGATGGGAAATTGTGCCGCGGGATTCTCTGGTTTTGAGGACAGAACCGTCGGGTTTTACATAAGTATAAAATTCACGCGATTTTTCTGTTCTTGCGCCTCTTGAAAACATCTGAGTATCGTCTTTTACAAACTCCCTTGCCACTTTTGTGCCGTCATTTTGGGTGTAAAATTCTTTTATTTTGTTGCCTTTACCGATTCTGCTAATATGACCGTCATTATAAGCTTTTATCGTGCCGTCAGACATGTTAGCTCTTTTCAAAACGCCGTTTTCATAAGTAATCACGGAATTTTTAGTATTTATCACGCCGGAATAGGGTTTTCCATCGATTAAGGCTTTTCCTTTGTCAAAACGTCCAACCTTTTTAAAATCAGCAATATCAAGGTTTTTGAGTCTTTTTAAAGTATCAAGCTCGCCAGCCTTAATTCCCTCATTTTTTGCGCTCAAAAGCTTTGCAGCGGCGCCTTTTCTCAATGAGGAGGCAATAATCAGCGCAGAACCTACCGCAGCGAGCGATGCAAGGCTATATTCAAGAATATGGCTGTTATTTTGGGATTTTTGGGGTAAATTTTGTTCCTGATGAACCTCTTTTGTTCCGAAAGATTGGCGAGCCAAAACCGGATTCATACTGTTAAAACCTATTTTCATTTTTCTTCCTTTTCTTCCTTTTTACACGGTTGTATTTTCATGAAAACAAAGAAAAATTCGTTTTTGACACACTGTATCCATTCCATTCTATTCTATTAGAAAGGCTACTGCGGCAAGGGTTTTGGTGTCAAAAAATTCGTTTTTACATTTCGTTACAATTGCGTTTTTGGTGTGTGTAAAGTTTGGATTATTTCACGAAAAACATCGATTTTGACCGGCAAAGCCGGGAATCCCCAATCAAGCCTGGGATGACAACGAAAAGATGATTTAAAACAGGCCAGGCTCTCAGCCCAACATCATCTTACTATGCAATCTTAAATAAAAACGCACCCCTCCCCCAAAAGTTCGTAAGGAAGTCGAAATTTAAGACCGTAAAAGCGGCTTTAGCCCGTTCCGGTCTTAAATTTTGACTTCCTTACGAACGCCCCTGCACCCCATTGCAACGCTCGCTGTACTGCCCCCGCCAAAACCCTTGAAACACCCCCAAAATCAATGCACATCAATATGCTGGGTATTATTTTTCTTGTAAACGTAGGCAAGAATCTCCGCAACCGCAACATAAAGGTCAGCAGGAATCACGCTGTCGACCTTAACAAGCTTGTAAAGCGCTCTGGCAAGCGGTTTGTTCACAACAATGGGGACATCATTGGCTCTGGCGATTTCACGGATTTTGAAAGCCATAAAATCCACGCCTTTTGCCACAACCATCGGCGCAGGAGCCTTTGATTTGTCGTATTTTATGGCGACAGAGTAGTGAGTTGGGTTTGCGACAACAACATCAGCCTGCGGAACTGCGCTCATCATCTTCTGGCGCATAATTTGCATTTGTGCAGAGCGGATTTTCGCCTTAATCATCGGGTCACCTTCGGTGTTCTTAAATTCGTCTTTGACCTCCTGTTTTGTCATTTTTATTGACTTTTCGTACTCGTAAGTCTGGTATTTTTTGTCAATAAACCCGATAATCAGCATCGCAAGGCACATGCTTATAACCATGTGAACAAGAATACTGCCAAGAACCGCAAAAGCAGTGTTCAAATCCGCTCCGATGAGCCCGTAAAGCTCGTCTTTTCTCGAATTGAGCACATTAAACCCCACATAACCGACAATCCCCATCTTCAAAAGCGATTTTGTCATTTCCACGAGGTTTTTCACCTCGAACGGGTTCAAAATCTTGCGCAGCCCCTGCATAATCTGCGCACCGGAGAATTTGTCGAGTTTGGGCTTAATTTTTTCTATTGCAAAAAGCGGCCCGACTTGAATTCGGATGATTGCGGCGGTAATAAGCGCCAGCGCAACAAGAAAAGGTATCAAAATCTCGCCCGAAACCTTTGCAAAAGGTGCTAGAATCGCAAGAATGTTATCGGTTTCAATCTGGTCGGGTTTTATGTGCGTAAAAGTGTATCTGGCGAGGTTTTTCATCTTTTCCATCATCAGCGGCAAGAGCCCGATTAACAGCCCGACGCCCGAAGTCAGCACAAGTGACGAAGTCATATCCTGACTTCGGGCAATATTGCCTTTTTTTCGCTCGTCCTCCCGCCGCTTGGGGGTTGCGTCTTCTGTTCTTTCCGCTGCCTGGCTCACTTTTTCCTCTCCATTGCTACATCATTTCAACAATGCCCTGAAAATAGGATTGGATTGTGTTTGATAAATATGTCGCCGTCGGAGAGATGAACATGAGTATCAAAATTACCCCGATATAGATTTTGAAAGGTATGGCGACCATAAATATGTTCATCTGGGGCATCATTTTTGACATAAAGCCCATCAGAACCTCTGATACAAACATAACACAGAAAACCGGCAAAATCATGCTGATTGAGATAAAAAACATCTGAGCGCTCAAATGCAAAATGTTCTCAACAACCCCGCCCGTAAAAACAAAGTCCAGACCCGGCGGAAAAGCCGTATAACTCTTATAAATCGCCGCAAAAAGCCACTGATGGGCGTTCAGAGCAAGAAAAACGAAAGACGCAAGTATTATAAACATCTGCGAAAGAATCGGCGAGCTTGCGCCCGTAACCGGATCAAGAATCTGGCTCATTGAAATGCCGATTTGAATGCTTATAAACTCGCCCGCAATCTGCACAGCCGCAAAAATAAGGTTCATAATAAAACCAATCATAAATCCGACCGCAAATTCCCTCAAAAGATAGATAAAAAGCCCGGGAAAATCAGACGGCATCGCAAAATGCATTGTTGACGAAATCATAGGGAACAAAATAAAAGCAACAAGCGCGCTGAGCCAGATTTTCACCTGTTCAGGCATAGGATAATGCGAAAATAGGGGGGCAGATGCAATCATTCCGCCGATTCTTGTGAAAATTATCACAAAAATAACGATATTTTTAGGAGATAACAGTGTCAACAAATCAGGCTGCATTCATTGCACCTCAATGTATAATCGTCTGTATATAATTGAACAGCTCGTTTGTTTTTTCCACAAAAACGTTCAACATCCACGGCATTAGCACGATGAGAGTGATGATACCGGCGATGATTTTAGGCACAAAAGTCAGGGTTGATTCCTGAATTTGCGTAACTGCCTGAAAAACGCTTATCACAAGCCCGACAATCATGCTTATGACAAGAACAGGCGTTGATAGAAGCAGTATCATTATGAATACGTTTTGTATAATTGTAAGAAATTGAGTATCTTCCATAGTTTTCCCTTAAATCTAAGTAATAAAGCCCTCTAAAAGCGTTTTCGTAATCAAATACCACCCGTCAATCATCACAAAAAGTATGAGTTTAAACGGCGTAGCAACGGTCGCCGGAGGCAAAAACAGCATACCCATCGAAACAAGGATACTTGCGACCACAATATCGATTACGAGAAACGGCATAAAGATTATAAAGCCGATTTTAAACGCTGTTTTCAGCTCGCTAATTACAAAAGCAGGAATCAGCGTATAAGTCGGCACATCTTTCCAGTTTTTCGGTTTTTCAATCTTTGCCATGCTCAAAAACAGCCCGAGTTCCTTTTCTTCGGTATGTTTTATCATAAATTCGCGCATTGGCTCAATCCCCCGTTCGAGCGCCGCCTGCTGGGTTATCTGATTTTTCATATAGGGCTGGATTGCGGTTTCGTTCATCTTGTTAAAGGTCGGAGCCATTACAAAAAACGTCAAAATCAGCGCCAGCCCTGCAAGAACCTGATTCGGAGGGAGCGAAGCAAGTCCGATTGCCTGCCTTGTAAGCGCAAGAACGATGATTATCCTGATAAACGCCGTTGTCATGATAAAAATACTCGGCGCGAGCGTCAAAATCGTCAAAAGAACGAGGATTTGGACACCCTGAGTGAATTCCTGCGGGGTGTTTGTGTTCCCCATTCCGACGGTTATTGTCGGGAACGCAACCGCTGCGTGCACTGCCGCCTTTTGAAAGAAAAGCACGGCAAACACGCTCAACAGCTTTATAAAACTTTTTAAAATACGCATTTTTGCCTCATAGATGATAGATACTCAATTAATATTTTATCCGACAACGTAAATTCAAGCCAATTCTTAAACAAACTTCACTTTTAGCTTGAAAATGTGAATTATATTTTATTTTGGAGTGCCTTAAAACACTAACCGTCGCTTTCGCCCCATAGGGCGGGGGCGCGGGTTTTTCGGCACGGAAAAATAAAATATAATTCACATTTTCAAGCCCCCTATCTTTGTTACGCCCACGCAAAATCCCCCATCATTAATCTAATCTAGTGTCGCCTTAGTCGATTCGCCTACGCGAACCGCCCAAGGCTCACCTTTTCTAATCGTCTCTCAAAAAATTCGTTCACGTCACTTCGTTCCTTATCACGAATTTTTCTCAGACAACAATCATGGTAAAATAGTTTTATGGAAGAAATGAATTTAAAAGGCTGTGCGCACCTTGGAGATGCGGTTTATGAGCTTTATATAAGGGAAAAAGTTATTTACAAAACTCCGAACCTCGCGAGGCTCCACAAACTCAACACAAACCTTGTAAATGCACAATATCAGTGCGATTTGCTGGAATTTCTTGAACCTTATCTAACAGAAGAAGAAAAAGAAATCGTCCGGCGCGGCAGAAACATCCCTTCATCATCCGCAAGACGCATAAATCAGTCGCTTCACCGTATAGCGACGGGGTTTGAGGCACTTGTGGGGCATCTTTATTTGTACGATAAAGAGCGTTTAGGCGAGATTTTCAGGATTGCGGACGAAAAAGTCAACGCTGACATGTTGTAATTTAAGTTTTTAAGGCTATAATAATTGTACTCACACCATCCTCAATGCAGATTAAAATGCATTATGAAAGGAAAAAACAATGGCAAACATTAAGTCAGCTAAAAAAAGAGTACTCATTGCAGAAAGAAACAGATTGAAAAACGTTGCTGTAAAATCTGAAATCAAAACTGCAATCAGAAAAACCCTTGAATTAGCTCAAGCCAAAGAGGCAGATTCAGTAAAAACAGCTCTTAATCACGCTTACAAACTGTGCGACAAGGCTGTTTCCAAAGGTGTTTTACACAAAAACACAGCTGCCAGAAAAAAATCAAGATTGACACTTGCAGTAAACAAACTGCTCGTTAAATAATTGATTTTTTGAAAATATTAAAGCCCTTTTTCGAAAGAAAAGGGGCTTTTTTAGATTATTTTTTTTAACAAATCAGCAAAAACGCAAGGTGCTGGATTTTTCTTTGGAGTGACTATGGGGGAGGGCTCGTTAATCGGAAAATATAAGTTTTCTGCTGCGCGCGCCCGGAGGAATCGGAACGGAAAAGGAAAATCCAGCACCTTGCGCGACATACCTAATAAACCGCCCCTACCCAGTTAAACAGAATGCGATTGAATCTTGTTTTAATTGCAACAAGGCAAAAAAAAGCGTATAATTGTACCCATACAGATTAAAAGAAAGAGGTTTTTATGAATGTTACGGTAGCAAAAGGCCTGTTGGAAGAAACAAAAGCCAATGTTCTTGTTGTGAACCTTTTTGAGGGCGTAAAAGTCCCTGCGGGCGCAACCGGAGCTATTGATATAGCACTCGGAGGGCTCATCTCCGATTATGTAATCGCAAAAGAAGGCTTTGACGGAAAATTTGGCTCAATGTACGTGCTCCCTACATTCGGAAAACTACCTGCGGAAAAAATCATCATCGCAGGAATGGGAAAAAGCAAAGATTTTACCCTCAACAAGCTTAGAGAACTCTCAGCAAGAATCATAAAAAAATGCGCAAAACTCCCGAACGCAAAAAAAGTGGTTTCTATCCTCCACGGCGCGGGAATCGGCGGATATGACCCGCAAATTTGTGCACAAATGATTACCGAGGGCGTTTTAATCGGCGGATACAAGTTCGACAAATACAAATCCGACAAAAAACAAAAGAAAATCGACGAGGTTGTAATCGTTGATATGGTTGAAGAACACTGCAAAAAGGCAAAAGCCGGCGTTAAAAAAGGTAAAATCATGGCTTCTGCCGTGAATTTCGCCAGAAATCTCGCAAATGAACCGGCTCAATACGCTACTCCGGCAAAACTTGCAGAAATTGCCCAATCAATTAAAGATATCGACGTACGCGTCTATGAAAAAGACGAAGTTGAAAAAATGGGAATGGGCGCATTTCTTGCGGTGGCAAAAGGCAGCAGCCAGCCTCCGAAATTCATCCACATGCAATACAAATCACCGAATGCGCACAAAAAAATCGCAATTATCGGCAAGGGCATTACGTTTGACAGCGGCGGGCTCGATATTAAGCCTCCGTCATCAATGCTCACAATGAAAGACGACATGTCAGCAGCAGCAGCGGTTTTGGGCGTGATGAATGCGATAAAAGACCTGAAACCGGACGTTGAGCTCCACGGTATAATCGCCGCATGTGAAAATATGCCAGGATGCAGCGCTTACAAGCCTGGCGATGTGCTTACAGCCAAAAACGGAAAGACAATTGAGGTCGATAACACCGATGCAGAGGGCAGATTGACCCTTGCTGACGCACTTTGTTACGCAAGCGAGCTCGGTGTGGACGTAATTATTGACGTTGCGACCCTCACGGGCGCATGTGTTGTCGCTCTGGGCAGCGCAGCAAGCGGAATTATGGGCAACAACCAATCTTTAATCGACAAACTCATAAAATGCGGAAATATCGGCGGGGAGCGTCTCTGGCAGCTTCCAATGTTCGAAGAATACAAGGATTCTTTAAAAAGCGACATTGCTGACATGAGAAATACCGGCTCACGTCAGGGCGGAACGCAAACTGCAGCACTGTTTTTGCAGAATTTTGTCAAAAAAGCACACTGGGCGCATATTGATATTGCGGGTACTGCGTTTATTGACAAACCGATTAACGAAATTATGTCAAAAGGCGCGACCGGCGCAGGTGTACGTACGCTTTTGAATTTTATACTGAATTAAAAATCGAAAAAATATAAAAAACAGGAAATTCTTTTTTTCCACATCAACAATGGGGCAAAAAATTGAATTTCCTGTTTTTTAAATGAAAATTATCAATTATTTTTCAACATTCGCAGCAAGAACAAGGTTTTTCTGCCAGTTTTCGGTTTTTTCAACAAAGAAATCCGCACCTTTTTCAAGACACATATTTTTGTGCTCTTCTTTTGATGATGCAGTCATAACACCGATTCTCACTCCTTGCGGCTGAAGTTCTTTTAGCTTAACAAGTTCTTCAAGAAGGATAAATCCGTCTTTCTCTGTAGGCAAAAACAGGTCAAGAATAACAAGATTAAAATGATTTTTCTTGAATTTATCTACTGCGTCGTAAATATCCTTTGCAACAGTGACATTGTACCCCAACCCTTTAAAAAGAACGCCGAGCTGATAAGTTATTATGCACAAATCGTCAATAATGAGCACATTTTCCTGTTTATGCTTATTTTCATTGCCTGCAGAGCACTTTACTTCTTTAAATTTTTCAGCAGAATGCGACGCACTGAGCCTGAGTTTTGAGATGAGAGTGTTTATGTCCTCGAGCGTATTTTTGAGAGTTTCCAACGTAATTTCACTATATTCGGGCGGATTTTTTTCAGCTGCCATGTAGAGCTTATTTATAAAATCCGAGTCAACATTAATTCCTTTTTCTTCCATCAAAGTGCCCCTATTATATAAACTATAACAATTGTAGTACTTTTTAAAAAATTTGCCACCATTTTTTTGTAGTATCTTTTTTTCTGAAAGAAGCAGCTGATTCATTGAGAATTTTTATAATCTGACTGTCTGTAAGGCTGAAATGGCGCTGCAAATCCTCGATATAGCGCAAAATATGCTTTTGAGCAATTTTAGGACTATCGTTTTTTCTGTCCAGCACATTTTCGTTCATAAACACTCCTTACATATTTATAATAACCCGATATTGAGAAAACACATTATCACAACGGGCAATCTTAGGGATAAAACGATTACAAATTACGGAGAACCTTACATGGATTGCCTACAGCGACGACATTTGACGGAATATCCTTTGTAACAACGCTTCCGGCACCTATTACCGTGTTAGAACCGATTGTAACGCCTGCAAGAACGGTAACATTCCCGCCAAACCACACATTATCACCTACTTTGATTGGTTTTGCGTCCTCAATGAAAGTTATTCTTTCTTTGTAATCAAGAGGGTGGCGGGCACTGTAAAAACCGCAGTTAGGGCCGATAAAAACGTTGTCGCCGAACGTAACTTTTGCTGGATCGAGGATTACGAGGTTGTGATTTGAATAAAAATTCTCGCCAATTTCAATATTGTAACCGTAATCGCAATAAAAATTCTGCTCGATAAGGAAAGATTTTGCGGTTTTTCCCAGAAGTTTTCTGAGCAGTTTTTCTCGCTCTTCTAAGTTCTCGGGAGAAATATTGTTGTACTCAAAACACATTTTTTTGCAATTTTGGCGCTCTTTTACAAGCTGTTCATCAAAAGGAGCATAGGGCTGCTCATTAATCATTTTTTCTTTTTCAGTCATGCCATTTTTCCTCTCAAACATTGTTATATTCCGTAAAAATTAGCCCTCATACACAAGCTATGCTAAAATATTACCATGTCTAAAGTTTTATTGGTATCAGATAGTGAAAAGCAAAATGAGCTAATCACCGAAACACTGCTGCGCTGCGGAGTTACGGCTCTAGTTTCCGTGGAGGAAGAAAATATTTTTTCCTGCGTGGAAAACGGGCTTGTTGACCTTGTTATTGTTGATGCGGGGACAAAATCCATTGATTCGGCGATTTTGTGCAAAAAATTAAAGGCTTTTTTGCACACGGAGAATCTTTTGCTACTTTTGCTTGTTGATGCCGAAAATACAGGCTACGACGTAATGAAACTGGCAAATGCGCAAATTTTGAAACCCGTAAATGAGAAAATTTTGAGCGCGACGGTACTTTCAAACCTGAAAATGAAAAAATCGCTCGATATTCTCTCAAAAAACAACAGTGAACTCGCGAAAAGCCTTTACCAGCTTGATGTTTTGTACAATACAAGCACGCAGCTTGCCGGTTCTCTGGATAAACAAAAGCTTGTTAACATAATGATTGACGGGCTTGAGAAAAGCTTGAGTTTTTCGCTTTCTTCGACGTTGATTTTCAATGATGAAAAGAATATCGACCTGATAATTAATTCACTTTACGGAATTTCCCCGAGGCTTGAACATTCTTTGAAATTGCGCGCAATTCTCAGCTACAGAGCGCTTTTTGACAAAAAAGAAATCCCCTACGAGATAAATGTTGATGATATCAGGGTCATCAAAAACATCAAACACCCGCTTGAAGAATACGATTTAAATATTCTCAAATTTGACAACCTTTTTGCCCCGATAAACGTGGGCGAGAAGTTTTTCGGGCTGATTGAAGTTTTCAGGGAGAACGAATTCACGCAGGAAGACACAACGTGCTTTCAAACGCTGTCAAGACAGGTTTCTTTGCCGTTGGAAAACGCTTCTTTGTACGAGGAAATCAAATCAACGAACACAAAACTCGAAAAACTCGAACGATTGAAGTCAGAATTCACCTCAATCGTCTCACACGAGCTCAGAACCCCGCTCACGGCGATAAAAAATTCGCTGGACATCCTTTTAAGCGGGAAAACCGGCGAAATAACGGCAGCGATGGACAATTTTTTAAACCTCGCAAAAAGAAATGTAACGCGTCTTTCAGGGATTATCAATGATTTGCTTGATTTGACAAAGGTTGAAGCAGGAAAGATGGATTTCAGGTTTGAAAAAGGCGATATAAATTCACCTGTCGAATTTGTGAAAAATACGTTTGAAAATCTCGCAAAAGAAAAGAAAATCGAGTTGAAACTCGAGGCGCAAAAGGAAATTGCGCATACTTATTTTGATTCCCAAAGGATTGAGCAGGTTGTGACGAACCTCGTTTCAAACGCTGTAAAATTCACAAATGAAAATGGAAAAATTATCATAAAAACAGAAACAATTCCGCTCGAAAAGGTCGATAAATCTAAAATTTTTGACCTCCAGAATCCGGTTTTTTACGAAAATTACATAAAAGTTTCTGTAGCGGACAGCGGGATAGGGATTGCTCCGGAAGACATTGTTAAAGTTTTTGACAAGTTCCAGCAGATTGAAAATTCGCTCAACCGTAAAAACGGCGGCACAGGGCTCGGGCTTCCTATTGCAAAACAGCTCATAGAGGCACACAGAGGCTTTATCTGGGTCGAAAGCGAGCCCAACATCGGCACTACGTTTTCGTTTATCCTCCCGATTTTGAGCGAAAAAGAGTTTTTTACAATTGAGCTTGAAAAAAATCTCCAAACTGCCCTAAATGCTTCAAAACCGCTTCTTCTGGTCAATATTGAAGAAGAACAAAACGCGAAAAATTCCTTTATAAACGAAATAAAATCAGGGCAGGTTTCGATAATAAGAAAAACCACGAACACAAAAGAAGTTTTTTACGAAGAAAACGGCAAAAAAGGACTTCTGATTTCAATTCCCGAGGGCGACAAATTTGCGAGGAATTTTATTGAAAAGAAAATAGAAACCCATCTTGGACAAAACGCGACCGGAGCTGAAAAATATGATATAGTATATTCAACGGCGCTTGCTCCGGAGGAGGGCAAAAATGCGGACGAACTGCTGAAGGCGGTGTGTAAAAATTCTATAAAATACCGTCACCCTGAACTTATTTCAGGAACGCAGGGGCATTGTGATTCTGAAACAGGCTCGGAAGAACAGATAATTAATACTAACCATAAAACAGGGGTATAATAATGGCTAAAAAAATTCTAATCGTCGATGATGAACAGGATATCGTTGAAACTTTGAAATTTATGCTCGAAGCGCAGGGCTATGAGTGCCACTGCGCATATGACGGCGAAACAGGGCTTTCTATGGCCAAGGAATTGATTCCGGATTTGATGATTCTGGACGTAATGATGCCCAAAATGAACGGATACAAAATCAGCCGCCTGCTAAAATACGACGCAAAATACAAAGATATCCCGATTCTTATGGTAACAGCCCGTTCTCAGGACGAAGACAAGCTAATCGGGCAGGAAACCGGCGTAAACGAATATATTACAAAACCTTTTGAGCTCGATGACGTAATTAACAAAGTCGGGGAATATTTGGGATAAAAAAATGGCTGAAATGGAGTTTGTCAGAAACAAAACGCTTGAAAAGCTAAAATATGACCTCGTCAGGGATGGGCTTATAAAATATGAAGATTTAGAGCTTGCCGAACAGGTTGCAGCAGCGCAGCATGTGAATATCGGGCAGGTTCTTATCAGCACAAACATCATTTCAGAAGAAAAACTGCTGAAATTTCTTGAATCCAAGCTCCACATTCCCTACGTAAACCTCGATGACTATTCTCTCGATAAAAAATGCCTTTCTTACATAAATTTTAACGATGCGCTAAAGTACAAAGTCATCCCGCTTTTTGAAATTGAGGGGATTTTGACGGTTGCGATGTCCGATCCGCTGGATTTGTTTGCGATTGACAAAATTGTCGAAGACGCGCAGTGCGAAATCGAGCCCGTAATCTCGTCAGAGTCGTCGGTTTTAAAGAAAATCGAAGAATATTATCACAGCGGAAGCTCGGTAGGCGAAATTTTCACGGAAGCGGACACAAAAAAATACGACTGGCGCGAAGAACTCCACGAAGAAGACCTTTCCGACGAGCATATTCAAAAACTTATCCGCTCAATCCTCAAACAAGCGATTACAGAAAACATTCATGAGCTGTTTTTTGAACATTTGCCAAACGGGCTGAGCGTAAATTTCAAAAAAGATGCACAAATTTACTCTACAGGCGAGATTCCGTCGATTTTGATATCTTCGTTTATTGCAAGGGTCAAAACGCTTGCAAACCTGGACCCTGCTGTATCAGAGCTGCCGCAGCTCGGGAAATTGAGCTTTAAAGTGGATGATATGGCGCTGATTGCCAGCATTTCTGCATTTCCGACGATTCATGGCGAAAGAATCTCCCTGAAAATTTACAAACCACCGAGAAAGCTTGCTGAATTGGGGCTTGAGCCAAAGAAAATTGCGATTATAAAAAATGCGCTCGAAAATCCGGGGATTATTCTTGTTTGCGGGGCTGGTTTAATCGGAAAAACGCATATGATTTACTCAATTCTGTCTGATATTCCGGCTGCGGACAAAAATGTCATGACTATTGAATCCATAACAAAATACAATCTCGAAAACGTAAACCAGTGCGAGTTGAACGAGCATATCGGATTCAATCTCGACAAAGCAATGCGTTTTATCGAGTTTCAGGCGCCGGATATCCTTTATTTTGAGGGAATCAGTTCAAAAGAGGGGCTGGATTACTTCACCTCGCTGGTTTTGAAGAACAAGACGCTCATCACAGAGTTTCTTGCTGAAAACATGGCAGATTTGATGAAAAAATTCTCGATGAGCGAATTTTCAATGTTCAAATCCCTGCTGTCATGCCTGATTTTCATCCACGGGAAAGAAAGCATTGAAGTTTTTGACAAACCCGCTCTGGATAAGTATTTTGGGTAACATTTAACAGCTTTGGCGGCAAGCAATTGAGTGAATATCCCCCTCATGCCCCCACCCCGATTTCCGATAGCCCAAATGGGGAAATTACTCTTTTCCGTTCCGATTCCTCCGGCGAAAATACGAAAAAACATCTTCTTTTCGCTAATTGCCGCCTCCCCCATAGTCACTACAAAGAGTAATTTCCCCATTTGGGCTCAACCATATCAACATTTTGTAACAAATTGTAAAGAAATCACGTCATGCACGTTTAGAAATTCAAAAAAATGGGAATTATATTAGTAGAGGACAAAAACAAAGTTTAATTTCTCTCTCTCTAATTCCTCTCTAATATGTGGTAAAGTTTAACCGGCGCAAGTCGGTTTTTTTTTGCCTAAAAACCAAACATATTATAAAATGCAACAGACCCGCAATAGAAAATAAAATTCCGGAACCGTAAAAACGTCGCAACCCGTTCCGATTCCGGAATTTCGTTTTCTATTGCAGGGCAAAATGCCAGTTTAAACACTAAATCCCGAGCGTCAGCTGCGGAACATCTGGCACGCCGGATTTAACCTTGCGTTTATTCGCTGAAAGGTCTTTTGCGTAATCAACCTGCATTTTTGTCATCAAATCGCCGGCTTTATCAATCACCGATTGCGGCAGACCTGCCATTTTTGCAACCTGAATACCGTAACTCTTGCTCGCAGAGCCCTCCACAACCTTTCTCAAAAAGACAATTTCACCGTCATTTTCAGATATTGTTACGCGGTAGTTCTTAATTTGCGGAAAAATCGAGCTCATAACGTTCAATTCGTGATAATGCGTTGCAAAAATCGTTCTTGCCTTGATTTTTGTTGCAATATATTCGCCCACGCTCCATGCAATCGCCACGCCGTCGTAGGTGCTTGTTCCTCTGCCGATTTCGTCGAGAAGAATAAGGCTTTTTTCGGTTGCGGAGTTCAAAATGAACGCGGTTTCATTCATTTCGACCATAAATGTTGATTGCCCCAAAGAAAGGTCGTCAACAGCGCCCACACGGGTAAAAATCTTGTCAACAATACCGATTTTTGCAGAATCTGCAGGCACATAACTTCCTATTTGTGCAAGAATAACAATCAATCCGTTCTGGCGCATGTAAGTAGATTTTCCAGCCATGTTCGGGCCGGTAAGAATCATAAACTGTGTGTCCTCCTCGTGCTGTTTGTTTGCGGTAAGGCTCAAATCATTCGCAACATACTGCCCCATCGGCAAAATCTTTTCCAGCACCGGATGACGGCCGTTTTTGATACAAAGTTCGTTAGAATCGAGAATTTCAGGCTTATTGTACTTATTTTCGATTGCACAAACCGCAAACGAAACAAGAACATCAAGCGCAGAGATAATTTCCGCAACCTCACGAACAGGTTCCACAAATTCCTTTGAATATTCTCTCAAATCGTTGAAAATCTTGTACTCCAGACCGGTGGATTTTGATTCGGCAGAAAGAACATCGGATTCATGCTTTTTCAGCTCCTCCGTGATGAACCGTTCGCCGTTAGTCAACGTCTGGCGGCGGATATATGAATCAGGAACAAGCGAAAGATTTGAATTTGACACCTCGATAAAGTATCCAAAAGTCTTGCTGAATCCGACTTTCAGGTATTTTATGCCGGTTTTTTTCTTCTGTTTTTCTTCGTAATCTAAAAGCCAGTTTTTTCCGCCGGAAAGCAAATCCCTGTAGTTATCCAGCTCGCTCGAAACGCCCGCCTTGATGATATTTCCCTCTTTTATGGTCACAGGAGCATCTTCTGAGATAGTTTTGTCAACAATATCGGCAAATTCCAGCAAATTTTCATAATCATCAGCAAGAGCAGAAAGAAGTGTTGAATCAAACTGCTGCGCAATCTGTGAAAGCTCCGGCAAAAGCTTGATTGTGTCTTTCAAAGCAAGAAAATCGCGCGGAGTTGCACTGTTGTTGCTAATTTTCGTGGACAAACGCTGGATATCATAGACTTTTTCTAGAATTGTAATAAAATTTATACGCGCAGAAGTATTTTTAATCAGCTCCCCGACGGCATTCTGGCGCTCAAGAATCTTGTTTATATTTTTTAACGGCTGATGAATCCATTTTTTCAAAAGCCGGGCGCCCATGTTTGTTTTTGTACGGTCAATCGCCCACAAAAGGCTTCCGTACTTGGATTTATCCCTTGAAGTTTCTGTCAGCTCGAGGTTTCGTCTGGTATTTGAATCAATCGAAACATACTCGGAAAGGCTGTATGAATCAATACGTTCAAATTTCGGGAAATTTTCTTTCTGCGTTCTGAAAAGATAGTCAACAATCGCACCTGCACATCTAAAGCCGATTGTAAAGTTTTCGTATCCGAAAGCGTCGAGTGAAGTAACTTTTAAAATCTCAAGAAGATTTTTCATGCCCTGATTTTTGTCAAAAGCTGACGGGGGAACGAGCGAGCAGTTGTAATTTTGCGCAATTTCTTCTTCGATATCGGGTTTTTCGTCAGGAACAATCTGAAACGGCAGAATTTTTTGCGGAACCTTTGGCACAACAATTTCTGAGGGCTTAATTCTGGCGAGCTCGCTCAAAAGCTGCTCATAAGATGTTTGTGTAACACGGAATTCGCCTGTTGAAATATCAGTATATGCAAATCCGTAAGTTTGACCATCACGCAGGATTGCGGCGAGGTAGTTATTTGAATTTGACTGCAAAAGGCTTGTTTCTGTGAGGGTTCCTGCGGTGATTGTTTTGATTACATCGCGTTTTACCAGCCCTTTTGCTGTTGCAGGGTCTTCAAGCTGTTCGCAGATAGAGATTTTATGCCCTTTTTCAAGGAGTTTCGGCAGGTAATTATCAACAGCCTTAGCAGGAATCCCCGCCATCGGGATTCGCCCTAGAGAACCACCCTCACGGCTTGTTAAGGTGATTTCCAAATCTCTTGCAAGCGTAACCGCATCTTCAAAAAAGGTTTCATAAAAATCGCCCATGCGATAAAGTAGCAATACGCCATGATTATTTTTCTTTATTTCAAGAAACTGCCGCATCATGGGGGTAGTTTCATTCAAATCCACGTCCACACTGTTAATAAAATTGATTTCCGGTTTACTCATATTCCGTTTATTCCCTTTTGACCCTGAATGGGATGTCCCAAATCCTTTTTCACATACCAATATCATAACAGAAAACTATAAAATCCACCAGCAACGCGGTGTAAAATTAAATTTACAAAAAAATAAAAAAGATATGTTGACAGGGATTTATGTCTTAGATATATTATTCCTACGGACTTAATCCGATAGGCTCCCATCGTCTAGAGGCCTAGGACACATCCCTTTCACGGATGCGACAGGGGTTCAAATCCCCTTGGGAGTACCATTTCATTATAAGGAGCCTTAAAGGCTCCTATTTTTTGTGAATATATTTGCTTGCAGTTCGAAAAGTCTCTAAATGTGGGTTAAGTACAGTTATGGCCGTTATTATAGGCTAAATTTTTGTTTTTTTATAAACTTATTTCTTTCAGATGTGGGAAAAACATACTTTGCCAATCTTAAAAACGCAAAAAATACACAGTTAAACAGTTCAACTGTATACTGTTCAGGAATCAACCCCCCGTGTGCGATTTCATTGCGCAAATTCATACCTTCTTTAGCAATAAACAAGTACCTAAAAAACAGCAGATCATTAAAATCAAACTTTTGAATAACAAAATCATCATATAGTAAAAAATTTAAATCTTTTTCCCGAATAATACCGTTTTCTTGTGGAATAGATGATATTGTAGGTTGCTTGTGACAGGCTAGATAATGTCTTATCCAAGTTTCAAATTTCAGAACGAGGCTATCTGTTATAGTTACCAAATATGGATAATATATTTTAGGATTTTCAAAGCTTTTAGTCATTTCATCAAAGTAGGTTTCAAAAATTGATATAATCGCTGCACTCCAGTTATATTTTATTCGTTTATTTTTTGAAACAGATTTAGGAATTAAATCAAAAAAGCAGCTATAATTCATCAAAAATGCCATTAGGTCTTGAAAGTTAAATTTATTTTCTCTTATTCCCTCGATGAATATATGGTGAATGATAAATTGATATAATTGCCAAAAATTTGAATAATTACGCAATAATACATCCTGTTCCGTTTTTGATGATGATATTTTAGCCGGATGCATATTATGATCAAGATATGATGTAGGCATTATATCTGTTAAGCAGCCATATTTATTTTTAAGGCTGTCTAATGTTGGATAAAAGATATTCGAAGCTGACAAAATTTTAAAAATCTCGATAGGTTTATTATTTAAAACATCTTTAGCAGTATCAATAAAAGGTTCTGTATCAATAGACTGCCCGAACTCGGAAATTTCCAATTTGTCTTTAAACGTTATATATTTTTGTTCCAGTAGCTTTACTTTGTTTGTATATTTATTCATTATTCGAGAGTAATGCTTTATTGCGTCAATGCACCAAGAGCGGGCAGCCATATTTGAATTTGCGGTATCCATTGATTTTACCAGGGACTTTCCTAACAAATCATCCCATGGATATGACAATTTCCCTCTTTTCTCATCGATTTTATGAGCATATTGGTCAACAATGCTAATCACATAGTGATAATCACCTGCTTTAAATTTAATATTAGCTAAATTCCAAAAAATATCATCTATTCCATCAAAATCAGATTTTTTAAACAATTTATTGTAATCTAGCATTTGCGATATTATTGTAACGATAAGATAATGATAGAGTGTAACATTACTATCAATTCGAACGAGTTCCAATATGAACTGTTTAATATCTTTTTGTGCAGGTGATTTAGATATTACAGCTAAATGTAAAAGTTTTTTCAGTATATCAATTATTGAATGAACAAAATCTTCCGATGAAGAATTTGACAAACCTTTTGCAGCTTCTTTTAATGCCATAAAGTAATCTTCTACCGCCTGCTGAATGTATTTTCTATATTGACTTTCATTAGAGTAGTATAATATTTCCGAGTATATTGCTTTAAGAAGATAATTTGATGTGTTTTCTATTCTTTGCGTTACATATTCATAATTTTGGGAGATTATACCGTAAGCTTTATCCATCCAATCTGATTTTTTGTTCTTGATATGTTCAGCAATTGAAAAAATAGCACATTCTATATCAATTTTTGTTTTAATATCATCAGAAAAATTATCTTTTCTTTTGGATTTCATAAATACTGTCATTGAGTAAAGATGGTCTAATATTTTAACGTTATTTTCTAAGTATTTATGAATTTCTGATAAATCTTTTTCTGCCATAGCTTCTACCCCGAATAAGTAAATTATAGCATATTTTGCAGGCATGCCGGCAGCTGACATATGCCTGCACCGCCTTCCCCAGTCAGAAAACTGCTGCATAGCGACAACAATTTGGTTCAAAAATTTTTCAATTGAAGCACCATTTAAAAAAAAGAGCTTAAAAGCTCTTTTTTTATTGCCATTTTTTACAAATCAGCCGTGCAATACGGGCATTTTGTCGCCTTTATGTCAATGACAGAAAAACATCTCGGGCAGGATTTTGTCGTGCATTCTTCGTCTTTTGCGCATTCGGTTTTTGAGGCTCTGAGCTTATTTATCGCCTTAATCATTATAAACACGGCAAATGCAACAAGAATAAACGAAATCAGCGTGTTGATAAAAATTCCGTAATTTATTGTGACAGCACCTGCAGCCTGCGCAGCCTCGAGGGACGGGTATTTCAGGATTTCACCGTTAGTATCGGGCAAAGTCAGATATAAATTAGAAAAATCGACCTTTCCCATCATCCAGCCCAACGGCGGCATGATAACGTCTTTCACCATTGAATCAATAATTTTCCCAAAAGCCGCACCAATAATTATACCCACAGCCATATCAACCACGTTGCCTCTAAGCGCAAAAGTCTTGAATTCATTCAAATTTCTTTTCAAAAAACCCGTCATGTGAACCTCCTTTTGTTGCATTATAAATTATTCCAAAAAATTTTTAAATTATATGACAGAATAACAGACAAAGGCAGATTGCACCAATCACAAAGCCTGGATTATTAAGTTTTTTATCATATAGTTTGCCTTTATACGCAGAATTTTATCTGCTATAATTTTGTGAGGAGGCAAAATGGCAAAGATTTTTAATAATTCTGCATTTTTTTCGGGGTTGCTGAACACAATTTTCAAAGAAGTTGATTTAGGAAAAACGCTGCTTTCCGACTATCTTGCGCAAAATCTCCTCGCACAAATTTGCAAAAATCACTTTTCCGAACACAAAATCCTTAAAAACCTCCTGAAATCGCCCGCATTTTTTAAAGAATTGCACACGATTTTTTCAAATTTCACCCTGAATTCAATCTCGCCCGCAGAACTGCTCAATGCTGCTGAAAATCTCGAAAAAACCGACAAAGAGCGGCTTTTGCCAATCATAAGTACTTATGAAAAATACCAAAAAATTCTGACCCAAAACGATTTTCTGGACAATGCGTCAGCCTGCGGATTTTTGCTTGAAAATATCGATAAAATTGAAAATTATAAAACCAATGAACCCGTATTTGCCAGCAGATTCGACGATTTGGGTGAAAAACAGATTGCACTTCTTGAAAAACTTTATGAAAAAGTTATTCCGGCAAAACCTCCGGAAATTACCGCACAAAACCGTGAATCTTTTGTTTATGAGGATATTCTCGGCGAAATTGAGGGGATTGGCGAAAAAATCAGAACGCTTGGCGCAAACGGTGCAAAGCTAAATGAAATCGGGATTTTTATAAGGGATATTAATACGCGCCAAAAGCTTGCAGGGCTGTTTAAAACCCTTGAAATACCTACTGACGCAGGGATTTCAAGCGAAAATTTTGAAAATTTTAAACGAACTCTCGCAAGAAATTTCAAAATCTGCAAAATCCTTGAAAATATGGGACTGGAAGAATTTTCCACAAACGGATTCGCTCTAAAACGGCGTCTGCCGCGTTCTGACGAGGAGATTCTGAATGAAGAACTGAATTTTCACCTGAAAAACCTGCTGACCGAAATGCTGGAAGACAGCTTTGTGCGTGACCGCCTGCTTTCATTGCAGGACGCGGCCCAGCCGTTTTTAAATCTGCTGTTTTCAAATATTGAACTTTTAAACGAGAACCAGAAATCCGCACTTTTGCAGGAAATCGGCGCCATAAAAGGGTTTTACTCGCTTTATGTTGAAGAAAAATACCTCGAAGCTGTTTCAATTACCGCAGCAAAATTCAATATCGGAAAAGAACCGCTCGCCGCAATCCTCGGGCGGATAAAGGGGATTTTTTCAATCTATAAAAATATTTTCGAAACAAAACTTCCCGCCGAAATGCTGGTGGAAATTGCCGAAAACTCCGGTGAAAACAGGACGCCGGAAGGAGATTTCGTTTCGATTTGCGCTTTTGGAACGCATAAAAGTTGCAAATACGTATTTATCCCCGCAATGACCGAAAACGCGCTTCCGCAGAAAAACAGCGCCGTAAACCTGCTTTCGCCCGAGGGGAGCAAAAAACTTTCTTCATTATTGGGCAAAATTCACCCGCAATACCGTTTTTTCACAAAAACAGACGAGCAGCATCTTGAAGAAGAATGGCTTATTTTCCGCGAAGCCTGTGCGTGCGCAAAAGAATACATCTGTTTTTCAACACATAAATTTGAGGACAAAAAGAGCTGCGCGCCGTCAGCTTATTTTTTGCAAACAGCAAAAGCGCCGGTATATGTTGAAAAAAATGAAGAAAACAACACAAAATTATACAAAAATTCGTCTTTTATACAGCAGAGCCCTGAAAAAGTTATAAATGAAGATGAAATTTTAAAACTCAATCCCTCTGCGGTTTCCACATACCTAAAATGTCCGAAAAAGTATTATTTTAAGGGACTTTTAAACCTGAAAGAACAGTCAACATTTGCAGCAAACTACGGAAACATCGTTCATGCGGTGCTTGAAGTGTTTTTGAGCAAGTATCTCGACAGTTTCAACAGGGAAACGATGTTTGTGCTTTCCGATATTCTGTTTAATTCTGTTAATGACCCGCAAACCGCTCAGGAAGCAGGTTTTTCAGAGTTGATTATTGAACTTGTCAGCGCAACCGAAAAACTTGCGCTTGCACAGATGAAAATGAATTTTGAAAATGCAATTGAAGAATTATACAAAAACGGATGGTTTTCTGCAGCGCCTGACAGGGCCTTTTGTGAATTACCATTTTCTTTCAAGGCTCCGGAGCTAAGCGGGGTGGTTTTTGACGGACGCATTGACGCAATGCTCGAGAAAAACGGTGAATTTTCAATTATTGATTTCAAAACAGGCAAAAACAAAGATAATGACCTGAATTACGCGCTAAGTGAATACGGCGTGAATTTTTTCACAAAAACAGGGCGCACACCGTTGAATATCGAGGATTACCAGAAAAAATACGACTACCAAATCCCGATTTACTACCTCGCAAGCCAGAATGCGCAAAATCTTGCGGAATTTAAAGGCAAAGTCGCAAAACTCGGGCTTGAATACATAAGACCCAAAAACCTCCACGGCGGCTACAGGGACGATTTTGCTCCCGCTGATACAGTAGAAATGTACAGGTACAAAATTCTGGAAAATCTCAAAAAAACAGTTATAGACAAAATCAAAGAAAGCGAAGAATTCGCCTGCGCTGACGATTTTCAGTGCGCAGAATGCACATTTGCGTGCCTTTGCGACCGGAGGGAGGACGAATGATTGAAGATTTAATAAAAGAACTCAACCCGCAGCAGGTAAAAGCCGTCCTGAATCCTTGCCAATCCTGCACAAAAATCGTTGCAGGCGCAGGAACAGGAAAAACAAAAATCATCTCAAAAAGGTTCACAAAACTGGTGCTCGAGCTCGAAAACGAGGGTGTAAAAAATCCTGCACAGCGGATTCTGGTAATAACTTTCACGGATAAAGCAGCAGGCGAGATGAAAGGGCGAATTATTTCCGAGCTTGAGAATTCAACAGCGGGCGCAGGCAATCAGGATTTGTGGATTTCGACCTTTCATAGTTTTTGCAGCAGAATTCTGAAAAAACACTCCATTGACGCAGGTCTTTCGCCCTCTTTCAAGCTCGCAGAGGAAACAACCCTCGCAAACCTTTACGAAAACATACTGAAACGCATACGATACGGCGAAATTGAACAAATTAAAGATTTTAAAGAAATTTGTGAAAATCTGGGGATTGACGGGGCGATTCTGGGGGTTGAAAGCCTGAAAAACCTTGCTACGCTGGAGGACATTGACTCGATTCTTGCGCAAGTTTCAGAAATTATTAAAAAAATCAAATCACTGGGGCTCACACCCAAAGAATTTTACGAAAAATCCGTAAATGCAATAAAAAGGCTCTCGCTGGTTCTTGAAAACACGCCTTTTAAATTTGAATCAAAAGAAGATTACGCGCAGTTTTGGAGCGAGCATTTCAGAGAATATACGGACGATTTTTGCGATTTTGACACTGGGGTTTTTGACGAAATCGCAAGCACAAAGGTGATTCTGGACAAATTCGGTAAAAGAAAAGCCTCCGAGTACGGCTACGCGCAGGGATTTCCCGAAAATTTAAAAGAAATCGAAGAAATCGAAATCCATCTGACAAAACTCATTGCACTGATTTATGCAATTTACCAGAATGAGCTAGAACACGCTGATCTGGCGGATTTTGATGATTTAATCAACAAAACCATCACAATTATGAAAGAAAATCCGCTGATTCGGGCTTATTATCAGGATTTTTTCAAACATATCATCATAGACGAATTTCAAGACACAAACGGTGCGCAGCTGGAGCTTATTGAGCTTTTGCTCAATCCTCAGGCGCCGAATCTCACTTTTGTAGGCGACAGAAAGCAGTCAATTTACGGATTTCGTCATGCTGTGATGGAGAATCTCGAAGTTCTTCACAAAAATGCGGAAAAGCGCTACGAAAGGAAGTTTGAGCCGATAAATCTTTCTTTAAACTACCGCTCGACGAGCGAGGTGCTCAACGCTGTGAATTTTGTTACGGAAAAAGAGCTCGGGCTTGAAGATGAAAAGATTTTTGCGGGAATCGACCGCCCGCCCTGCCCTGATAACGTTTTCGTCACGCCTATTGAGGGTTTTGAGAACGCTCATGAGCAAAAAGTATGCGAGGCAAAGCACATTGCCGATGAAATTTTAAAGCTAAAAGAGCGCGACGGCGCTGATTACAAGGATTTTGCCATTCTTGTAAAATCTCATGCGCAGGCGGACTTGCTGGAGAAATATCTGCAAAAAAAAGGCATTCCCGCCCTGAAAAAAGTCAACACAGGCTACTTTTTGAGCCCGGTTATAAAAAATGTGATTGCGCTTTTGAGTCTGGCAAAAAATATCAACGACGAGCTCGCTCTTGTTCGCATTTTGAAGATTTATTTCAGCGAGGCGCAGATTTACAGGTTTAAAACCGCGCTGGATAAGGTTCTGCTTGAGGAAATGGAGTTTGAGGAGCTTAAAAAGCTCAATTTAGTGCAGAAATATTTTGTCGCGGCACAAAAGCTTGAAAAAAATGAAATTGCTGAATTTTCAAAATCGCTTTTTGAAACGGTAAAGAAAGCCAGAAGCACAGCAGACAACCTTTTGGAACTTTATTACAAGCTTGTTTTTGAAATTAAGCCATATCCGCAGCTGAACGAATTTGAACTTTATAAAGCGCAAAATGAATTGCTTGTTTTTGAAAAAATCATCGCAGATTTTATGCAAACAGGCGACTACGTAAGCGCAGCAACGTTTTTGGATTACATTGAGCGAATGTCAAAGGACAAAAGCTTTGAGCTGCCGTCAGTCGCGGCAAAAGAACCTGACGCAGTACAGATTTTGACGATTCATGCGAGCAAAGGGCTTGAATTTGATTATGTATTTGTTTGCGCAATTTCTTCCGCCTCGCGGTCTTTCGGAGGCGCAGGATTAATGACTTTCGACATGCAGTTCGGCGAAAAACCCGGATTCGGGTTGATTTTGAACAAATTCAACGACAAAACAACCCCCAAAGCCATACTATACAAAGAAATATGGAAAAAACCGCGCGAAGAAGCCGAAGCTATGCGGCTTTTTTACGTAGCTGTTAGCCGCGCAAAAAAATATTTAAACGTAATGAGTTTTGAGCCCTTCGGGAACAACGGTTCCATTAAACCTGCTGTGTATATTTGCAACTTGGGCGATTTTCTTATGGAAGACGCGCCGATTTTTAATTAAGAATTGTTTTAAATATAACTCCCTTTGTATCATTATTGGAAAATTTCATTTTTTATGTTAAAATCCAAAACATCAGAAAATGAGGAAAATCTATGATTTCAGTAAATGATTTAAAAACAGGATTAACTATTGAACTCGACAACGGTCTGTGGTCTGTTGTTGAATTTTTACACGTAAAACCCGGTAAAGGCGCTGCTTTTGTAAGAACCAAGCTTAAAAACGTCGAATCCGGAAACGTTCTGGAAAAAACTTTCAGAGCCGGCGAAAAAGTCGCAAAAGCATCTTTGGACAAACGCGAAATGCAGTTCCTTTACAAAGAAGGAAACGACTACATCATGATGGACAACGAATCTTACGAACAGCTCGCTGTTACAGCTGCTCACATCGGCGACGGCGTGAAATATCTTAAAGATAATATGGAAGTTTCCATCCTTATGCATGATGGACGCATCATCGGCGTAGATATCCCGAATCACGTTGAGCTTGAGGTCGTTGACACACCTCCGGCTGAAAAAGGCAACACTGCTCAGGGCGGAACTAAACCCGCAACCCTCGAAACAGGCGCAGTTGTAAACGTTCCGTTCTTCATCTCTAACGGTGACAGAATCAGAGTCGACACAAGAACCAACGAATACCTCGACAGAGCGTAAAAATTAAAAAATCCCCCCTAAAATAAGTCCGGGGGCACTCATTCTGAATTTTTTTCAGAATCTCCGGCAGCGCCGGTTAAGGACTACAAAATAAAGGACAAAACAATGAAGTTTGAATTAGATTATATTGAAAAACTTGTCAATCTGGTTTCAGAAAGCAATTTATCAGAATTAACGCTTGAAGAAGCAGAAAAGGCAATCGTTATTAAGAAAGAAAACACGGTAGTAACTGCACAAACAGTTCTTCCTCAGGCGGTTATACCCGCAGCAGCTCCCGCGCAGGCAGCTGCGCCGGCTCCTGTTGAGCAGCCAAAAGAAGAAGTCCCTGCTGGAAAACCTGTTACCTCTCCTATGGTAGGAACATTCTATACAGCTCCTTCACCGGGCGCAAAACCTTTTGTTGAAGTAGGTTCGCTTGTTTCAGCAGGTCAGGTAGTTTGTATCATCGAAGCGATGAAGCTTATGAATGAAATCGAATCCGAAGTTTCCGGCAAAGTTACCAAAATCTGCGTAGAAGACGGGCAGGCTGTTGAATACGGACAGGTTTTGATGTACGTAGAATAATAAAATCAATAATTTTAAAAAGAGGAGCTTTCGGGCTCCTCTTTTTGCTACCAAACTACTATAACAATCCCCGGTGCACCATCGCCGCCGGCAGACCAGGCGCCTGTTTTGCCGTTTGCACCGCCTCCGCCGCCTCCGGCTCCGGGGGTAGTTGCGTTTTCGCCGGCAGTTTCATAAGTTCCGCCTGACGCGACAGAAGAAACAGTGTATTCGCTGATAAGATTTGTAGGAATGAGCGATTTGTAACCGTTTTCGCCATCTGCGGTGAACTCATTTTTTGCAACAGCCCTTGAACTCCCGCCAGAACCTCCGGAAGCAACGATTTTTGTACCGAATCTTGAAGCAGTTCCGGGTTCTCCGCCAGAATCCATTGTCATTGCGCCTTTTCCGCCCTTGCCAACGACAACCGTTGTTTCACCGGGTGAATTTTTTAGCTGCAAAAAGGACAAACTCCCAGCCTGCCCGCCTCCGCCGCCATAAACGCGCAAAAGCTGAATTAAAGCTACACCGTCACAACCGTCATTTCCTTTAGCTTGAAGGCCCCGTCCGCCACAGCCGGCATTCTGGTAGCCAACAGGCAGTTTTTTAGCAATTTCATCAGTTTCGCTGCGGCTTTTGCTCATATCTTCGTTATAAAGAATGTATGCACCGTATCTTCCATCGTTTTTGTAGCCATTTACGCCATTTACCGTGGACGGAGAATAGATTCCGGGTGAACCGCCGCCTTTATTGCTGCACCCCCAGGGGAAATTAGGTGTTCTTCTTTTTCCTCCTCCGCCCCCGCCGGCAACAAGGTTTAAA
>URHD01000017.1 GCA_900547585.1 uncultured bacterium
CCCGCCATTAGCGGGGCGGGCGGCAGAGTGTTCCTTATCACGAACTTTTCTCGGAGAGCACAACAACGCAGCATCATTTCTATTTTCTTTCTTTATCAACGACTTTCTGCAGCTCCATGACTGCTTTTTCAAGATTGTCGTTTACAATGCAGTAGTCATAATCCTTTGAGCATTCGATTTCCCTAAAGGCTTCGTGCAGGCGGTTTTTAATTGCGTTTTCATCCTCTGTATTTCGCCCGCGCAGGCGTTTTTCCAGTTCTTCAATAGACGGAGGAAGTATAAAAATCAAAACCGCATCGGGAAGTTTCTGTTTTATTTGCAAAGCGCCTTTTGTTTCAATTTCGAGTATTAAATCCTCGCCTTTATTGAGTGTTTTTCTAACATAGGCTTCTTTTGTGCCGTAAAAATTACCGTTAAACTGTGCATATTCAAGAAATTCACCGTTATGCACCGACTTTAAGAAGTCTTCTTCTTCAACAAAGAAGTAGTTCACGCCGTCAATTTCACCTTTTCGCGGATGGCGGGTTGTTGCGGAGATTGAAAGGTTTATATCCGGGTTATTTTCCAGCAAAATTTTCAAAAGCGTGCCTTTGCCCACGCCTGATGAGCCGGAGATTACAAATAATTTGCCTGCTTTTTTCTTTTCCATAGTGAAAGAATTATATAGTAACTATATTTTGAGTGCAAGGGTTAATTCTTATAGATTATGCGTAAAAAAGTTTCCCACCGCAAGATTTTTTCGCCCGATACCTGGTGGGAATCGCTGCGAGTATTGAAAAACGCATTTCAAAACCAATGTTCAGGCTATTCCCCACCCTATCGACTTGAAATTGATAATTATTATGTTGTGGTGTCGGGTTGAAAGTCCAAATTTAAGACCGGAACGGGCTAAAGCCGCTTTTACGGTCTTAAATTTGGACTTTTAACCCGACTTTTCATGTTAAGTAAGTCCCTGGCGCTTCCAGATGATTGGTGGGAATCGCTTTCAAAATTAAAAAATGCGTTTCAAAACCATTGCCTATGCTATTCCCACCCTACCCCTAGCTCGATTCACTGGGTTCATAGGCGTCGAAAAACAAATATTCCATACTTTTACGCCACAACAACAATTTCCACAAAAAAAATCGGCTCTAATTGAGCCGAGATGGATAGAATTAGTATTACGGAGTTTATAGAGGAGTTTACGGTTGTATTAAGTTGGCAAAGAAAATTTTTTGATACTTGTTTGTCAAATTGTTTACAAAAATTAATATTAAAAATCCGCCTGAAAAAAACAGACGGATTTTGGTTTTTATTTTTTATTTTGTAAAAGAATTACATAGCGCCTTTGACGATTTGTGCAAAACTATCAGCTGTGAGGCTTGCACCGCCGACGAGTGCGCCGTCAATGTCGGATTTTGACATTTGTTCGGCGATTGTGTTCGGTTTTACGCTGCCGCCGTAAAGGATTCTGATTTTTTCAGCAGAATCAGCGCCTGCAACTTCTTTAACAACGCCTCTAATCATTGCGATTACCCTGTTTGCTTCGTCAGCGTCGCAGGTTTTGCCTGTTCCGATTGCCCAGATGGGTTCGTAGGCGATGATTGATTTTGCAACTTCTTCTGCGCTCAAGCCGTTTAATGCAGCTTTGATTTGAGAAGCGATGTGAGAATCTGTTACGCCGGATTCTCTCTGTTCGAGCGATTCGCCGCAGCAAATGATAGGAATCAGCCCCAATTCAAGGATTTTTTTAGCTTTTTTGTTAACCATTTCATCGGTTTCGCCGAAATATTGTCTTCTTTCGGAGTGTCCGATGATTACGTACTCAGCGCCTGCGTCTTTAACCATTTCAGCAGAAACTTCGCCTGTGAAAGCGCCTTGAGTTTCGTAGAATGCGTTTTGTGCAGCCATTTTAACTTTTCCGCAGCCGCAGTCCGTGAGGGCTTTGTTTACAGCGTACAAAGAAGTGTAAACCGGTGCGATTACGACCTCGGGAAGCGCTGCTTTGTCGATATCTTTTAATTCTTTCATAACTGCATTTGCCAGTTCGGCAGATTCGGATTGGAGTTTGTGCATTTTCCAGTTTCCGGCAATTACTGGTCTTCTTGACATGATGATTTCTCCTCTTTTCTACAATTTACTTTAAAATCGTAGTTCAAAAACAGGGGATTAGCAAGCAAATGTTTACTCCGTTCCGCGTTTATCGTTTAAAGAGCAAAGTGTGGAGTTTTGTCTTTGGAGTGACTATGGAGGAGGGCTCAAAAATCTAAAAATTTAAACTTCTGACCTTGAATGCCCGGGGGAATCGGAACGGAAAAGACAAAACTCCACACTTTGCGCACAATTATTCTATGCAAGTTCCGGCAGGGTGAGAAAAGCTTAGAATAGGGTTTTGTATGCATTTTCCAATCCTCGCAGCAATTTTCACCAATCATCAAGCGCAAAAATCTTGCGGTGGGAACCGCTTTGCTATTCCCACCCTACTTTCTGTTGGGCCGAAAGCCCAATCTACTAATACTCAAAGTAAAAAGTAGAGGGATATTTATTTTTCGACGCCTATGAACGCAGTGAATCGAGCTAGAAAAATAAATATTCCTCTACTTTTTACGCAACCGAATTTTTCCCTACGGTCACCCCAGCCCTCTCCCCACGGAGAGGGAGATATAAAAAAGCGAGCCCGAAAGCCCGCTTTTTTGAATTTATCAAACCGCAAACTAAGCAGTAGCGCCTGATTTTGCGATGATTTCTTCCTGAACGTTCGCAGGAACCTGCTCGTACTTGCTGAATTCCATTGAGAAAGTACCGCGTCCCTGTGTTTTTGAACGGATGTCGGTTGCATATCCGAACATTTCAGCCAGAGGAACCATTGCTCTGATTTTCTGGATTCCTGTTCCCTCAATGATTTCCATACCTTCGATACGTCCGCGTCTTGAAGCAATATCGCCGACGATGTCGCCGGTGTTTTCTTCAGGAACTTCGATTTCGACTTTCATCATAGGTTCAAGAATGCAAGGTCTGCATTTTTTAGTACCTTCTTTGATAGCCATTGAACCGGCGATTTTGAACGCCATTTCAGATGAGTCGACTTCGTGGTAAGAACCATCGTAGAGCTCAACTTTAACGTCAATCATCGGGAATCCTGCTAAGATACCGCCTTCAAGGGCTTCTTCCATACCTTTTCTTGCAGGTTCAATGTATTCTTTCGGAATCGCACCACCGACAATTTTGTTTTCGAATACAAATCCGGCATTTTCTTCGGCAGGAGCGATTCTGATTTTAACGTGACCGTACTGACCTTTACCACCGGACTGACGGATGAATTTAGAATCCTGATCAGCGTTCCCACGGATAGTTTCACGGTAAGCAACCTGCGGTTTACCAACATTAGCGTCAACTTTGAATTCTCTCAACAAACGGTCAACAATAATGTCGAGGTGGAGCTCACCCATACCGGAAATAATTGTCTGCCCTGTTTCTGTGTCAGATTTAACACGGAATGACGGATCTTCTTCAGCCAATTTCTGAAGCGCGATGCCCATTTTATCCTGGTCAGCTTTTGTTTTAGGTTCAATAGCAACCGAGATAACCGGCTCGGGGAATGTCATTCTTTCAAGGATAATCGGTGCTTTTTCGTCGCACAGAGTATCGCCTGTTGTTGTGTCTTTCAAACCAACAGCCGCACAGATGTCGCCTGCGTAAACTTCGGAGATTTCATTTCTCTGGTCAGCGTACATTTGTACAAGTCTTGAAATACGTTCTTTTTTGCCGTTTGTAGCGTTGAGAACGTAAGAACCTGCTGTCAATTTGCCTGAATATACGCGCAAGAAAGTCAAACGACCTACATACGGGTCAGTCATAACCTTGAACGCAAGCGCTGAGAACGGTTCATCTTCTGATGAATGTCTTGCAACTTTTGTACCGTCTTCAAGTTCGCCTTCGATAGCTTTTACATCAACCGGTGAAGGCAAGTAAGCAACAACGTTGTCTAACAAGAGCTGAACACCTTTGTTTTTGAACGCTGTACCGCAGCAAACCGGGACGATTTTGTTTTCGCAGGTTGCTTTTCTGAGAACTTTTTTCAATTCCTCAACTGTCGGTTCTTCGCCCTCAAGGAATTTCATCATCAGGTCGTCGTCATGCTCAGAAATCGCCTCAACAAGCGCTGCACGGTATTTTTTAGCATCTTCCAGCATATCAGCAGGAATTTCTTCCTCTCTGATGTCTGTACCGAGGTCGTTTGTATAGATTTCGGCTTTCATTGTCATAAGATCAATCAAACCTGTGAATTTATCTTCAGCACCTATAGGAAGCTGGATAGGATGAGCATTAGCGCCCAATCTGTTTCTCAACTGGTCAACTACACGGTAGAAGTTTGCGCCTGTTCTGTCCATTTTGTTTACGAAAACCATTCTGGGGACTTCGTATCTGTTAGCCTGACGCCAAACTGTTTCAGACTGTGACTGAACGCCGCCTACCGCGCAAAATACTGCGACAACACCGTCCAATACACGGAGCGAACGTTCAACTTCGATAGTGAAGTCAACGTGGCCGGGGGTGTCGATGATGTTGAGCTGGTGGTCTTTCCACATTGCCGTAACAGCAGCTGACTGAATTGTAATACCGCGTTCACGTTCTTGATCCATAAAGTCGGTTACGGCTGCGCCGTCGTGAACTTCACCGATTTTGTGAGTTTTACCTGTGTAGAACAAGATACGTTCGGTAGTAGTGGTTTTACCTGCGTCGATGTGAGCGGCAATACCGAAGTTTCTTACTCTTTCCAATGGGACTTTTCTTGCCATTTTTTGTTTTTCCTTTTATCTGATTACTCTAATTAAACAGCGGTTAGCTATCTAATAGAATTTTTACATAAAAACAAAAAAATTCAAAGTAGGGGGTGATTTTGCACAAAAAGTGCTAAAAATTTTTTCTTATTTGCGTCAATTTTTCTTCAATTCTCGTGGTGAAGAAATTAACGTAAACGCCTGACAGATTGTCCTGAACATCATCGGTAGCAAGCCTCATCGCGTCGTTGTAGCAGCTGATTTCCGCCACAAGCTCCTCAAGCTGTCCGGATTTTTCAGGGGATGTTTCGATTTTTTCTTTTTCGGACATAGAACGGTTCCTTTTTGTAATATTTCGCTTAATTAAAAGATTGTTTGCTTTATTATTTAAGCATATTGTAATTTATTTGAGTTTATTTGTCAAATGAAATACCATTTTTAATTATGACAGCACAAAAAGATATAAAGATTTTGCTTGTAAACGAAAATATGACGATTACGGAATTGGCGCGTAAAATGTCCAAATTTTCAGGCAAAAAATACACAAGAAACGGGATATCTCAAAAGCTCATCAAAGGTACACTGAGGTATGATGAACTTGAATTAATATGTGAGGTGCTCGGCTATAAAATTGAATATAAAAAGCAAAACAATCCATAGAAATAATAAATGAGCGCACAGGAAGATATAAGAATATTATTATTTAGAGAGCATATGACAATTACTGCACTGGCAGAGAAAATGTCTGCAATTTTGGATAAAAAAATTTCAAGAAGTTCTCTATCTCAAAAGCTTATCAATGGAACGTTACGATATAGCGAACTTGAAGCTATTTGCCAGGTGCTCGGCTACAAAATCGAATATAAAAAGCAACCTAACCCCTAACCTAAAACCCCGTAAACCCCAACCCGTAGGGTGGGAATAGCCTAAACATCGGTTTTGAAATACGTTTTTCAATCTTCGCTGCGATTCCCACCTATCATCTAGCGCAAAATCCTTGCGGTGGGAATCGCTTCGCTTTTCCCACCCTACTTTTCCTGCCATCAGCGCGACAGGCAGATAGAAAAAGAAAAGCGCGTCAAATAACGCGCTTTTCCGGTTCTTATGAAGAAAACAAACTACTTGTTGCAAGCTGAGCAAGTGTGGTTTCCGAAAGCAACGGAGATGTGCTCTCTGGGGTTAACCTGAGCGACTTTGTTGCCTTTGGGGTCAACAACGTAAGCAACTTCGTCCATTGTTGTCTGGAAAAGACCTGCTGTGCCTGACAGAGCTGTTCTTGCTGTGTCGATAGGAGCTTTAACGATTGTTTTCACACCGTCAAAGAGGCTTCTGCCGGCAGCAGGGAGCTGTCCTTGCAGAGTTTGTCCGAAGACAAGCCCTGTATCATCGCCGACGCGTTCAACAGCATTGCCGAGAGCCATTACAGCACCACCAACCGTTCTTGCTGTTGTGCCAACGATGCTGCCTGCCCATGTGAACGGAGCTTCGATGATTCTTGCAAATACGTTCGGTTTTTTAGCCTTTTCAACCTGAGCGGTCAATACTTGCTGCGGCAAATCAGCCACACAGCTTCCGTTTTTGATTTTTTCAAAGGAAAGCTTGATTGCGCCACCACAGTTGTTGGACGGTCTTTGAACTTCGGTTACTTTACCGTAAACAGTAGATCCGGCCGGGAAGTTTTGACCGTTAATGCAGCATGCTTCGCAGGTTTTAGCTGAGAATACCTGATTAACGTTAGCGTGTTTGGCGTTGATTTCGTCGTTGAATTTCAGTTTCAATGTAGGAAGCTGAACGACTTCGTCCTGAGCCATAAATGCAGCACCACCTGTGCATCCGCAGTCAGCAGAAGCTACGTCTTTGTTCGAATAGCCCATAGAAATTCTTACCTGTTCGAGCATATTTGCTACGTCAGCACGGCTTGCGTCTTTGTAAGCCTGAATTTCGTTCGGGTTAGGAGCATCTTTAAGTGCGCCTGTTTCGATTGTTTTAGCAACAGGGATTTTTGCCCATTCCGGAACTTTGTTTCCGTCGCAGAATTTGCTGAGGATTTGTTCAGCTTTGCAGTTGTCCATTTCGCAAGGAATACCTTTTGCGAGAGTTGCCATAGCTTCTGCTCTGGAAACAGGCTCATTCGGCTTGAAAGTGTTGTTCGGATATCCTGCCATGATTCCGTTTGAGGTAGCTACGTTAATAGCCTGGTTTGCCCAGTGAGATTTGGGTACATCTTTGAACACTTTTGCAGGGCAGGATTCTTGTGAACGGAGGTTAAATCCGTTTACAACCATGCTGGCGAGTTCTGCACGTGAAACAGGCAGATTCGGCTTGAATGTTCTGTCAGGATAGCCTGCAACAACTTTGTTTTCAGCGAGTTTGTTGATTTCGCAGTTAGCCCAGTATCCGGTAGGAACATCATCGAAAGAGCTTGCTAAAGGTGCAGGAGCTGCAGCACCGGTAATAGGTGCATTGTAAGGAACAATTGTTCTGTTGATTACATCTGTGCAGGAGCAAGTGGACATTTCGATTCCGCAAGGTTCGGGAGTTCCGCAAGAAGCGCATCCCGGGTCAACGGGCGCTGAGCAGCCGCAAGAAGGTACAACAGGAGCTGCACATCCGGTAATAGATTCAAGCGAAGGGCCCAAAACCGGCATAGTCATCGGAACAGCCGCTCCGGTAACACCGCCACCGCAGGGGCATCCGCATTCAGGAGCCGCAGCAACAGGTACACCCGGTGTCGGGCAGAGGCTGCATCCGCATCCAAGCCCTTCGCCGATAATTACGTTGTTTTCAGTAGTACCTACGCGCTGGCTGTCAGAATAAATTGACGCAGGATATGCGTAAGTCTGTTTTGATTCGTATTTGCCGTCGCATTTGGGCAATACGGTAGCTGAAATTGACGGTGCGGGTTCGCAGCAGGGCTCCGGTTCGCAACAAGGATCGCATCCGCAGGGCGCAGCAGCACCTGTACATCCGCAAGGATCAGGTTCACAGCAGGGTGCGGGTTCACATCCGCAAACAGGGGCAGCCGGCTGGCAGCCGCAGTCGCATTTGGGTAAATTGCAAGTCGGGCAGACTGCATTGTCCGGTGTTACGTCGGCCTGGCAGCCTGAAATCGGACAAGCAGCAAGTCTTGCCATATCTATTGCGGAAATATCGACATTACTTGCAATCCCCGAATTAATTGTGCTCGCCATAAGCCCGATTGTTAAGGCTGTTGCAAGCGTTAGTTTGTTAATTGTCATCTTTCCCTCCTTAATAAGCAAATTTTGGATTAGATTTGTCCTCAAATCTAATTTACGATAATTAACATCTTATGTTGCATTATTACGGTGAAAACTACTAAAAAACATTACCAGAAACGGTTACCTTAACGGGCTATTTGAGTTTTTGAATTTACTCTAAAAATGGTGTTGGTTTGTTGACCTAAATTTGAAAAATGGTAAAATAGTAAAATGAGCAAAAGCAAAAAAGATGCAAAACTTAGTGTTCTAATCGCTGACCAGAGCCAGTTATGGGGCTCCATATTTATTGCAGGCGGCGGTGGACTTACAATATTTTTAAACTACCACACAATTACAGCTAAAATAATAGCCTTTGCCGGATTATTGTTGTGCGTATGCTGCATAAATGCTTTTGCTATCAAAAGACAGAGTATAACCAAATTAATCAATGAATTTGATAAGGAGGAATAATGGATTTCTTTTCTGTTTTATTTCTTATTTTGACAATAGGCACAATTATTTTCGGAATATACAAGTATTACAAAACAGACAATTTCTTTTCTGAAAAAAAATAAATTTGCATAAAAAAGATGGGATGATTTTCATCCCATCTTTTACTTTTTATAAAAAACTAAGATTTTTTCGCGCTTTTAACGAACTGGTCAACAGCTTGCGGCTGTGCGGCGAACATGCATGCTGTTTCGTATTTTTTTTGAAGAACAGCGATTTCTTTTTCGTATTGTGCGGGAGTTTTGGGTTTTGACTGCTCCGCTTTTCCGAATCTCAAAGGCTGGCATGGATGAATTCCGTTTGTAACTGCACCTAAACGCATTTTCTTATCCTTTCAAAAATACTTTCCCTTAATTTCATTATATCACTTTATATGATTGTTTCAATCCCTTAACAATTTATAATATTAAGAATTTCTGTCGTAATTTCCCTTGTTGCATAAGGCTTTGCAAGGGATTTTGCTTTTTCTTGTAAAAGAGTAATTTCAGTCGGGCTATTAAACAAATCTCTTAAAATTTTATAAAGATTTGCACTGTTGCAATCCCTATCCTCAAGATAAATCGCAGCGTGGTATTTTTCCATCTCGCGGGCGTTTTTTCGCTGATGATCGGCAGCTGCATAAGGATAAGGCACAAGAATCGAAGCCGCTCCCGCCGCGCACAGCTCGGAAATACTTAAAGACCCCGCCCTTGTAAAGGCAATATCAGCAGCAATCAGCGGCGTAAACATCCTGTCAAAATACGGACGCAGAATGTAGTTGTTGTTCTCTTTGTAGGCGGGATAAACCTTTTCCAGCATTTCAACGGTTCCGTCGTAATTCTTTTTACCGGTCTGGTGGATAATCTGGATATCAAATTCTTTAAAAAGGTCTTCCAGCGTGTAAACCAGCGCCTTATTAAGCGTTTTCGCCCCCTGAGAACCGCCCATGACAAGAAGAGTGGGCTTGTTGAGAAGATTCAGCTCCTCTCTGGCGGTGATTTTGTCGATTTGTGAAAATTCTTTCCTTATCGGGTTGCCAAAACATACTGCTTTTCGGGTATTTACGCAGTTTTTTGACCCCTCGAAAGCAAGAGAAACGAATTTTGCAAAAGGCGCAACAGTTTTTGAAACAATCCCCGGTGCAGCGTCGCAATCATGGGTTGCAAAAGGGGTTTTTGTTAAAACTGAGGCAAAAAGTGCCGGTGCGCTGACATATCCGCCCGTTCCGAAAACCATATCGGGCTTGTATTTAAAAATATAGCCAATGGCCCGTGCTGTGGCGATAAAAAGCTTCCACATCCATTTAAAAACGCAAAAATCCGCTCTGCGCGGCATCCCTGAAATATCAACCTCAAGAAAATCAAGCCCCTCTTTTTGCGCAATTTCTTTTTCAAGGTTTTTGGGGTTGCCCACGTAATATATTTTACAGCCGGCTTCGCGCAGGGCGTTTGCAACAGCGATTGCCGGATAAATATGCCCTCCGGTGCCGCCGCCTGTGATAAAAACGGTTTTTTGACGGTTAGATTCGCTCATTTCCATATACCTTAATCTTTTTTATTCGTTTTTTTGAAATATTCAAAAGAATTCCGACCATGCACATCGACACAATCAGCGAAGTTCCGCCATAGCTGATGAAAGGAAGCGGCACGCCGGTTGCCGGAATGAGCGAGCTGGAAACGCTCATGTTTATGAAAGCCTGAAATCCTATTGAAAGCGTAATCCCTATTGCCATAAGCTTTCCGAACATATCACCCGCACGCGAGGAGATAATTATCCCCCTGTGGATGAATGTCCAGAAGAGTCCGATTATGAAAAAACAGCCCAAAAAGCCCAGTTCTTCGGCAATTACCGCAAAAATAAAGTCAGTATGCCCCTCGGGAAGCCATGCGAGCTTTTGTTTCGAACTTCCGTAGCCCACACCCCAAAAACCACCTGCAGCAAACGCCAGAAGCGACTGGATGATGTTATATCCCGCGCCGTACGGGTCGGATTGGGGGTTCAGCCAGATTTGGATACGCTGCATCTGGTATCCATGGAGCAGTTTTTGTCCGAAAAGCAAAATTCCGGCAAACGCAGTCCCGATACCCGCAAGCGCAAAGGTTATCATCTGTTTTATCGAGCCGGAAACGCTCAAATACATTACCATTGAAATTATCAAAAGCAAAATAACCATACTGAGGTTCGGCTGCTTATAAACAAGAAAAACCATCAGCAAAATAGGCATAAAATAGCGCATAATTTTGGAACTGCTGAAAATCCGCCCGTCGCGGTAAAATGCGTTCGACAAAAGCATAATAACCGCCAATTTCGTCATCTCGGACGGCTGAAACTGAATCGGCCCGAGCATTATCCATCGTTTTGCACCGTTTACGATTACACCGAGCGGCGTAAAGTCAACCAGAGCAAGCATTATGATAACAAACCATGCAAATGGCACTGCCCAGTCTTTGAGTTTTTTATAATCCAACTTCATGAAATATTTCATGCCGAAAATACCGACAATCATATACGCAAACTGTTTTAGCGCAAAAGAAGCCGGATTTGTGCCTTCTTCCATGCATTTTGGCGCGCCGGCGCTGAATATTGCCATCAATCCGATAACAACAAGAAAAGCAACCACGATAATCAGCGTCTTGTCAGGCGGCGACAGGACGTAATCAGGCGGAACTATGTATCTTTTAGACTGTCTGTTGCTTTGATAAGGCATATTCCTTGAAAACCTTTCCCCGTTCCTCATATCCCGAGAACATATCGAAACTTGCGCATGCAGGCGAGAGCAAAATCACCTGATTCGGCAGAGAAAACGCGATATCAACAGCATTTTCAAAGCTATCCGCCCTGTGAATGCGATTGAAACCGTTTTTTCTAAATTCTGTTTCAAAACGGTCGGCTGCCTCGCCGAGAAGTACAACATCGTTCACTGTTTCTTTCATTACATTGGACATTTCGGTCAAATCCGTATTTTTATCGCGTCCTCCTGCAATCAAAGTTACGGTTTTTCCCCCAAAAGATTTCAGCGCAAATATTGAAGCCTCCGGATTTGTGGCTTTTGAGTCGTTATAGACCAGTTTTCCGTTGATTTCACCGCTAAATTCGCATCTGTGCTCGGGCGGAGCAAAATTTCTTATTGCGTTTGCGATATTTTCATTGCTTATTCCGATGATTTTCGCACAAATCACAGACGCCATGACGTTCTGGTAGTTGTGGTTTCCGACGAGTTGAATTTCGTTTAAATCAATGATTTTTTCGTCACTTCCTGCTGCTCTTTTGAAGAAAATCGCATTTTCTTTTATGTAAGAACAATTTTTCTCCATTTCTTTGCCGAAAAAGAACTTTTCTCCGGAATAATTTTGACCGAACTCAAAAACCCTTTCATCCAGCGCACTAAAAACAGCAAAAGCAGGTCTTTTTTCAGGTGCAAAGAGTTTAGCTTTCGCTTTGAAATAATTTTCAAGCCCGCCATGCCAATCAATGTGGTCAGGCGTAAAATTCATCCACACAGCGATTTGCGGACGAAATCCATTGCTTGTTTCAATCTGAAAAGAGCTCATTTCGCAAACAAAATAGTCATTTTTCCCGTCCAGCAGCGAGCAGGGCGGAATTCCTATGTTTCCGCAAGCAGGCGCTTTCAATTCTGTTTCTAAAATTGCAGAAGTGAGCATTGTGGTGGTTGTTTTGCCGTTTGTGCCGGTGATTGCGACAAAAGGCGTGTCAGTTTCAAGGTAAGCAAGCTCAACTTCGCTTATCACAGGGATATTTTTCTCTTTCAGCCGTTGAAAAATCTCAGAATGCGGCGGAATTCCGGGGCTTATGACCGCGGTGTAGGCTCCGTCGAGAAATTCCTCGCTGTGAGCGCCGAATTCGGTTTTTATCCCGAGTTTTTCGAGTTCAGCAGCTGTTTCTTTCATTTTTTCATCAGCTTCTTTTTTTTCGGTTATAAAACATTCCGCTCCCTTTGCGGCAAGGTATTTTGCCGCCGCGGTTCCGCTTTTTGAAAGCCCTAATATTAAAACTTTTTTATCAAACCATTTTCTTTTCATTTATTGCCTCTAAATCTACCGAATTCTTTGATTTTTCATACTTTTTGATTAACCGTTCAAATGCCAGAACAAAAGCACCGCACCGGAACAAAATATGAATGTAATCAAGGAAAACACGAACACAATTTTCTTTTCGCTCCATCCGCAAAGCTCAAAATGATGATGAATCGGCGACATTTTGAAAATTCTTTTGCCGGTTAACTTATAGCTTGTTACCTGGAGAATAACAGAAAGTGTTTCGCACAAAAATACGATTCCGATGGGGATTAACCACAGTTCAAACTTGCCCATAACAGCAATTGTGCCAAGAACACCGCCCAGAGCGAGCGAACCCGTGTCGCCCATAAAAACTTTTGCCGGATATTTGTTAAAATAAAGGAATCCGAGGCAGGCTCCCGCGATTGCCGCGCAGATTATCGCCAAATCGATGTTTCCCATAATCAAATTTATAAAAACAAGCGCCATAAGCGAAATAACCATGTTAGACGCCGCAAGCCCGTCCAGACCGTCTGTTAGATTTACCGCATTAGAAACGCCTGTGATAATGAATATCCCGAAAAGCGGGTAAAACCAGCCGAGATTAAATGTGTAATCGCCGAAAGTGATGAAAGTTCTGCCGCTTATCGTCACAAAAAGCACCGGAAGTATCGCAATCGCAATCTGCAAAAACAGTTTTCCGCGTGCCGAAAGCCCTTTGTTCTGGTGTTTTTCGATTTTTTGGATATCATCCTGCATTCCTGCGAACATATAGAAAACAAAGGTTATCAGCAGCAAAAAAGCGCCCGTAGAAGTTTTTTCCGCCATAAATAGTGCCACAACCGCGGCAATCAACGAGGAAAGCACAATAAAAAAGCCACCGGTTGTAGGTGTTCCGCTTTTTTCCTTGTGGCGGTCGGGCGCTTCGTCCAGAATGTACTGGCTCATTGTTTTTTTCTTCAAAAAATCTATATACGCAACGCCCAGAAGCAGTGAAAGTACAAATGCTATCAAAGCCGCGACGGGAACTAAAATCATTATTTCTTTAACTCCTCAATTATCTGCTCAAACTTCATTGAACGTGAAGCTTTAAATAGTATTGTAGTACTCTCAGAGAGATTTTCCAATATATATTTTGCAGCGTCTTCATTTTTTGAAAAATTCATATAATCAAAACCAGTCTTTTCGCCGATATGACGGGCGAGTTCGCCGACCGTGATTAATGTAACTTTTTCTTTTGCAATTTCTTTTATAAATTCGCCGACCTGTTCATGATATTTTACCTCATTTTCGCCGAGTTCACCCATATCACCGAGTACAAGAGCCTTTTTGCCGGCATAAAGGCTTAAAAAGGCTTTTATGGCGGCTTTCATGGAATCAGGGTTCGCGTTGTAGCTGTCATTTATGATTTTTAGCCCTTTTATTGTTTCAGTTTCCCAGCGCTGACCGATGGGAGAATAATTTTCAAGCCCGCGTGCCACTTTTTCGTATTGCATGCCAAATTGCACTGCTGTTTCAATAACAAAAAGCGAATCCTCAATGTTGTAATCGCCCTCAACGTTGAGTTTGAAGCGTTTTCCACGATAAGAAAATACTGATGAATCGATTTTGCGGTCTTCAATTTGCAAATAAGGCGAATCAAGTCCCGTATAAACAGTTTTTCCTTTATAAGTGTTAAATTTTTTAATCAATTCGCTATTTTTTGCAATTAAAACGCCCTCCTCATGCAGATATGAACCGATTTCGCATTTTGCCTGCGCAATATTCTCAACGGAACCCAGCCTGCCGATGTGCGCGGTTCCGGTGTTTACGATTACGCCGATATCAGGCTCGGAGTATTTCGAAAGGAGCTCAATTTCGCCCCTCGCACGCATTCCCATCTCAAGAACAAGCACTTCCGTGTTTTCCGGCATTGAAAGAATCGTCTGGCACATGCCGATTTCGTTGTTATGATTGAGTTTTGACTTATGCGTCCTAAAACCCTGTTCCATAACCGACGCCATCATTTCTTTTGTCGTTGTTTTGCCCGAACTTCCGGTGATTGCGATGGTCACGGGGTTATATTTTCTGCGGCAGTATCTTGCGAGCCGCAAATAAGATTTTAGCGGGTCTTTTACGTACAAAATTATCTTTGCGTCAGGATGGTTAATATCTTTTTTTGCGGTAAAAAAGCCTCTTGCACCGCATTCAACCGCTTTGCCGATAAAATCATGCCCGTCAAAGTTCTCACCCGACAGCGGCAAAAACAAATCAGTATATTCAATGGTTCTGGTATCCGTAGAAATTCTAAACATTCCTGACTGGTTTACGCATTTCAGGATTTCGGCACCGGTAGCACGTACGATTTCTTCAATTGTAAATTTCATTTTCAACCTCGTAAAGTATTAATACTTCCCCACTAGGAATGTACCAAAAAAGAACTAGTATTACAATTTTAGCAAAAAATAAAACTGTCACCCTGAATTCGCCCGGGGTCTTTTGGGTAGATATGCTGAAACCAGTTCAGCATGATATTTTCGACTAATTCTTGTATAAACCCTTAAATATTTAACTCATCAAGGTTGCAGGAGGCGAGAAACTCACGAAATTCGTAGATTTTAGCCAGCTCAGCCTCAAGCGCTTCAAATAACTCTGATTCTTTGATTTTTGAATACCCGAGAGCCTCAATGAATTTCAGTTTCAGTATATCATTTTCGCGCTCAAAAACCTCTATCATCCCCAGCGCCTCAAACATATCAACGCAAAGTTCTGCTGCCTCGGGGGTTATGCCCAGAAAGCCGGAAATTTCGTTTAAACTTACACGTCCGTCACGGTTGTTCGACGCGAATTTCAGCATGCCGGAAATCTTCTTCAAAAGAGCTTCTTCATCAATTTTTTTATTATCAAAATTCATAAAATGCAGAACTTTCGCCTGCGATTTTGCGCAAATCGAGGCAAGAACCTCTTTTGAGGGTGGATAATCAAAAAACATCACCTGCGCGCAAACAGGGATATTAATCCTGTCGCAAAGCCGTTCGCCCATTACTTTGTAGCGTGAAAGTGCTTCGGTAACGGCTTTATTTTCGCTGAAAACAGCGGTTTTTAATTTTGTCGTAAGAAGATAATCACAAATCTGGTCAAAAATCCCTGTTTTCTTGCGGTGGTCAAGGATTTTCAGCGCCGGTTCCTCCTGCTGCATTGCCTCGGATTTTATATCCTGAATATCAAGCTGCAAAGTCGTTGCGCCATTGAAATTATTCAATTTCGGGTAAAATGCGAGGTCGATTTTTGAACCTGCCGGGATGTTCAGTTTTGAATGTTTCCAGCGCACGCATTCAAATTCCCTGCCCGAATCATCCGTACAGAAGATTTTCAGGTGATTCTGGCTTGAACCCATAACGTTAAACTGCTTTAGCGTAAGGTTTTTCACGGCGAAGACCGGATTTTCGTTATGAGCGCCAAAAGGCTGGAGTTTTTCGAGTTCTTTGACCAAATCAAGGTTCAAATCTCCCGCAGCAAGCTCCATATCTACGTTTACAACAGGTTTTAGCGGGTTTTGTGAGACGATTGTGTCAATTGCGGAAGCGATTACGGTTTTCACGGTATTAAAAGGGGTCTTTTTCGGGTCAAAATAAAGCCCCGCAGCCATAGAATGCCCCCCGAAGCCTTCAAAAAGGCTGCTATTTTCTTCAAGAATCTTCTGCGCATGCACACCCGGCACACTTCTCGCCGAACACCTTATCCAGCCTGTGTTTTCATCTTTTGTCATCAGGAAAACAGGCTTGTAAAAATTTTCCACAAGGCGCGACGCAACTATCCCGATAATGCCGACATGCCAGTCCTCTTTGTATAAAATTATTGAATTTGAGGGCGGTTCGTTCTGCATTTGTTCTACCGCCTCATCAAAAATCGTGTCGGAGAGGTTCTGGCGGATTTTGTTGTAATTGTCGAGGGTTTGCGCGTAAACATCAAGTTGTGCGTCATTTTCGCATAATAAAAGATTTAAAGCGCTTTCGACCGTATCCAAACGCCCTGCGGCGTTGATTCTCGGTGCAATTCCGAATGCAACGTTCTCAGAATTCACATTTTCAGCGTTATAGCCTGCGATTTTTAATAATTTTTGGATTCCAGCGTTTTTTCCTGCGCTGATGAGCTTTAAACCCGACGCAGTGAATGCACGATTTTCCCCCAGAAGCGGCACTACATCGGCAATCGTCCCAACAGCCACAAGCGGCAAAAGTTCCTGCACAAAATCGTATTTTTCATAAAATTCCAGCAATGCGCACGCCAGTTTGAACGCAACCCCCACGCCCGCAAGGTAATTTAGCGATTCAATCACATCAAGCGGCAAATTTTCATCAAGTGCGCCGGGAGCCTTGGGGTTAAGGATGGAAAACGCCTCAGGAATGGTTTCCGGAGCTTCGTGGTGGTCGGTAATTATTATTTCAGCCTTGAAACTGTTCAAAAACCTGACTTCTTCTGCGTTGCTGATTCCGCAGTCAACGGTAATGAACAGTTTTGCTTTTTCTTTGGAAATCAATTTGACCAGAGCTTTTGTGTTGAGGCCGTGGGTTTCAAACTCGCGCGTCGGAACATAATAAGATACATTCGCGCCCAGATAGGTCAACGTTTTGAGCAAAAGTGCCGTAGAAGTAACCCCGTCACAGTCAAAATCGCCGTAAACAACGATTTTTTCGCCCTCTTTAATCGCTTTTGCGATTCTTTCGACGGATTTTTTCATCTCAACAAAGGCATCTGGCTTTGAGATTTTCATTTTGTCTGGATTAAGGAAGTCATTTGCTTTCGCAACAGTATCAATTCCGCGCTGCACAAGCAGTTCGGCAGTAATTCTGCTGCCGCATAGTTCAACAAGTTCCTCCGGAACCTCCCGCGTTTTTTTTATCTCCCAAATTTTGTTCATTTAGAGGCTAAACTTCTTCTTCCCCGTCATCTTCGTCTTCTTCTTTTGTAATCGAGTCGATAACCATTTGCGCCATTTCTTTTGCAACGGATTTTTGAACGACTTCGGGGCTGTTTTCCAGCATATTTATTGCAGTTCTGACCGTGCTGTCAATATCATACCATCTGCTTTTGCCTTTTTCTATTGTACCGTCCTCAACAGCAGACATGATGTCTTCGACTGCGGAATAGGTGTTTTCCGAAATATTGTGCTCAATGATGATTTTGATGAGGTTCAGAGCAACTTTAATCTGGGTTTCGTCATCAGATTCGCGCAAAGTACGCATTGAACGCGACAAAACAGGGTCTTTGTCGTACCAGCGGCGGTAGTTTTCGCTGTATTCTTCTTTCATACCTCTCTCCTTTTCGCTATTTTCAGCTATTTTTGTAAACCACGCCTTTTCCGCCCTCGGGATAATTCCATTTTATGTATTTGCAGGCTATCCGGCACGCACCGCACTCAAGGCATTTTTCGTAGCTTACTGTCAGTTTTTTTTCTGATTCGTTGTAATTATAAACCTTTGCCGGACATATAATTGTACACACCTTTTCCAAACAATGCAAGCACTGTTGTTCATCTGGCGAAAGATGGCTCGATTGCGAGGTTTTGAATGTATCTTTGTAAAGTTTTCCGTCCAAATTATGTTCTGTCATTTCAGCACCCCGAAAATCAATTTTATGCCCGTAACTGCATCGTTAAACAGCTCGGCAAGGCTTCTTTTGCAGAAGAAATTTTTTGCAAACTTCACAAACTGCCCTTTTTTCTCGATTCCGTTTGCAGATGTGAAGATTTCAAAAAATTCGTTTACTTTTTGCGGATAATAGCCCAAAAATGAGTCTGTGCGCGTCGAAACAAGCTTCACAACATCCTTGTAAGTCTTCAAATCTTTCATCACAAAGCTGTTTTTCAGTTTTTTCTCATAAAGGCAGAGCATGTTCGATGAAAAATCGTTCTTTTCAATCGCCTCAAGAGCGGTTTCGCCGGCAAATTTCCCGCTGAACATCGCAAGGTTCGTTCCCTCAAAATGCACGTTATTCACGAGCGCCGCAGCGTCACCCGTAACCATTACGCCGTCCGAGTAGAGTTTCGGCAAAGCATCAAAGCCGCCTTCCGGAATCAAATGTGCCGAATATTCAATCAATTCGCCATCTTTCAGGTATGGAGCAATCGACGGATGGTGTTTTAAATCCTCAAGAAGCTCATACGGCGCGATTTTTTTGTTTTTTAAGTCCTCAAGCGACGCGCCAATGCCTATTGCCACGGAATCTTTATTCGTGAACATCAATCCCATTGCAAAAAGCCCCGCCAGCGGCCCGCCGGCGATTTTGAACTCAACACCTTTTTCGTCAATCAGCCCGAATCGCTGTTCAATAAGGCTTTTAGGGAGTTTTATGACCTCTTTTACTGCGAGCACCATCTGTTTTGCTTTTGGTTTGGGTTTTAGTCCGATTTGCTCGGAAAGAAGCGAGTTCACGCCGTCTGCAAGGATAACAATATCCGAATAAAACCTTTCTAAATCCGTTTCAATCCCCACAACTGCGCCATTTTCGACGATTAAATTTCTCACGGTTGTGTCGGGCGCAAAATAAACGCCCTCTTTTTTCGCCTGTTCAACGCACCATTTATCCCATTTTGCCCTCAAAGCAATAAAGGAGCCCTCCTCCAGCGAATTTTTGTAAGATATCGTTGTGCTATCGTATTCGGAGAGGAGCATGAAGCTTTTGTTGTTCACAAAACGTTCGATTGGCGCTTCTTTGAAGTTCGGGAATATTTCTTCTGCGGCGTGGGAATAGATTACGCCGCCATAAACATTTTTTGAGCCGGAAAAATTGCCTCTTTCAACGAGCACGACCTTTTTTCCGCCCCGCGCAACCGTAATTGCCGCGCTCACGCCCGCAGGGCCCGCGCCGACTACTATTACGTCTGTTTTGCTGCTTTCGCTCATCCGAACTCCTTTTTCTGCAACAATTATACTATCAAATTGCATTTTGCCGCAATAAACTTTAGGAGTAAGTCTGTTTATGGTCAGTTTTGAGGTGGGAACCGCTTCGCTTTTCCCACCCTACTTTTTCAGTAAAATTTGGCAATAAATTTTTTCTTCTAAAATGTCAAAATTCGCTTTCAAAGCTTGAAAATTTTTTTCAAGAATTTTTGCTAAAGGCAGTAAATATGAACAGTTTTCATTGTTTAAAAGCCCGCACTCTAAAATAATATGCAAACATCTTGTCAAACTTTGAGCCTCATATATTGAAATATTTGTTTTATCAATTAGTTCAGAAATTGTTTTCATTTTTATCCTTGAATTAGTTTTTAGAATATTTTATTAAATTATAGTTTATAGATTTATTATTGTCAAGAATATAAAATACTACTATGGACGAACAAAAATTATTGAAAAATTTCGGATTTAATTTTAAAATTGCCCGGATGAAATTAAAACTAACACAGGACAACATTGCAGAGCTAACCAATTTCAGCAAACCCTATATAAGCAATGTCGAAAGCGGCAAACACAATATATCACTTGTAAATGCCTTTAAATTTGCAAAAATAGTGAATAAAACGTTAGAAGAACTCATTGCAGAGGCTTAAATTAATCAATTTCAACCCGGCCGCCTTTAAATTTAATCATTTTTTGTATTTTTATTTATTATTTGCTAAAATATATCTGATTATTGCGGAAAAAACGGAAAAAATCCGCTAGATTGATGAGATATGCGATGTCAGAATTTGAAGCACCCAAAAAAATCAGAAATCCAAAGAAAAATTCAAAAATAAAATCGTTTTTTGTAATGTCCATTTCTGCGCTGCTGGCGCTCTTTATCGGCGTAAACCTTTATTTGAGCTCGCTGCCACCGATAAAAAATCTTGATGATTTTAAACCCAATATCGTAACAAAATTCTATTCTGCTGACGGCGAACCCATAAAAACGTTTACTGCGTACCGTTTTGAAAAAGTAGATATAAAAGATGTCCCCGATAGCATAAAAGAGGCGATAATCGCGACAGAAGATAAAAATTTCTACCATCACCATGGATATGACCCTGTTGGTTTGCTGCGTTCGACGCTTGTGAACCTCGCGTCGGGCAGTTTTAAGCAGGGCGCAAGCACGATTACCCAGCAGCTTGCCAGAATCCTGTTTTTGAACAACGAAAAGACTTTTGACCGTAAAATAAAGGAATTTATTGTTGCAGCAAGAATTGAAAAAACGATTTCCAAGGACAAAATCCTTGAAATGTACTTAAATAACGTTTATCTGGGCTCCGGAGCATACGGAGTTGCGGGTGCTGCGCAGATTTATTTCAATAAACCGCTAAAAGACCTTACGCTTGCAGAGGCGGCGCTGATTGCAGGACTTCCGCAGGCACCGTCTGTTTATTCGCCATATAATAACAAAAAATTAGCGATTGAGCGAAGAAATCAGGTGCTTTTGAGAATGTTCAAAATGCGCTATATCACAAGGCAGCAGTACGAACAGGCAATCGATGAAAAACTGACCCTGAACCCGAATCCGAGCGTCAATTCGCTCAACAGGGCGCCGTATTTTGTTGATTATGCAATGAAAGAGCTTGAAGAACTGGGGTTTGACGAAACAGAAATCTCGCAGGGCGGCTACAAAGTTGTTACGACGCTGAATTACGAAGCCCAGAAAGCAGCAGTGGATTCGGTTACGGCGAAACTCGGCTCGGGCGGAAAATCCAACGCTGCAGTGTTTTCATTTTCGCCGATTACAGGCGAAATTTATGTATATGTAGGCGGGAAAAACTACGGAAAGAGCCAGTATGACCGTATTACGCAGGCAATAAGACCCCCGGGGTCATCATTTAAGCCGTTTGTATACGCTGCGGCAATTGAAAAAGGCTGGGGCCCGAACGATTACCTCGCAGACACGCCGGTTAACATCAACGGCTGGAAACCGCACAACTACGGCAACAGATACAGAGGACAAATGCCATTATTTGCGGGCTTAATGCTTTCTTCCAACGTTATGGCAGCAAGGCTCATTCAAGAGGTCGGCGTGCGCTCGGTTATCGGTATTGCGCGTTCTTTAGGCATTACAACACCGCTTGAATACGACATGACCATTGCTCTGGGCTCAAACGGCGTTAAACTTTATGAAATGACCGTTGCTTACGGAGCTTTTGCGAACGGCGGGTTTAAGGTTAAGCCTTATGCAATCGAACGCGTCGAAACTTCAAGGGGAAAAATCATATATGAAGCCCCGAAAACACGCGTTATGAAAGTTCTTAACCTGAATACGGCAGCAGTTTTAACCGCAATGCTGCAAACTGTAATCGAAAACGGTACCGGTCGTGCAGCGAACATCGGAAAACCGGCTGCAGCAAAAACAGGTACAACCGATGACAACAAAGACGCATCATTCTATGGATACACGCCGGATATCGTAACAGGAATCTGGGTCGGAAACGACGACAACTCAAAAATGTACGGAATTTACGGCGGAACTGTGCCTGCTGCGATATGGAAAGATACAATGACTGTGCTGACGAAGAAATTCGGCGCTTCAAAATTCGATTATCCTGAAGTTGAGCTGAAAAAAGGAGGATTCGGAAAATCCACGGTCAAACCCGAAGACGAAGAGCGCGAAGACGCGCCGGAAGTGGTTGTTCCTGAAATGCAGCCGCCGGTAACCAACACAGACGACAGTTCTGCGAACAAAAATCTACAAAATCCGGTTTCGTTCAACAATACTTTCCTTGACCAGCACAAAAACCAGCAATCCGGACAGCAAACGCCAGTTCCGGCAGCTCCGCCCGTGCCAAAACCGTCAAGATTGCCTGTGGGCGTTCAATAAAAATAAAAAAAGGGGCTTTGGAAGCTCCCTTTTTTATTTATGCCTGATTGATTACAGCGATTTGTGTTTTTCAACGATTTCTGCTGCGAGGTTGTCGATTTTCGCAAGATCTTCGTCTTTCGGCAGCCCTTTGACGATTACATAATCGATTTTTTCGGGTTTAACCGTTGTAAACATTCCCTCAAGAACGCCAGTGAGGTTTCCGCCCCAGCCGTAGGAGCCGATTATTGAGTAATGTCTGAGTTTCGGGCGGAGCGCATTTACGATGTAAGCCGCAGAAACAACAGCAGGATGCGGGCCGGCAAGAACCATTGAGCTGCCGAGCACAACCGTTGCACAATCGACAATTTCCATCGCGAGCTCTCCCTCGTCGCTGTTTATCAGGTCAAAAGTCTTTGTTTCTACTCCTGCTTTGATTAATGCGCTCTGGAGGCGTTCAACGAGGATTTTTGTGCTGTCATACATTGAAACGTAAGGGATAATGACCTTGTTTTTAACATTATCCGATGTCCATTCTTCGTAAAGGTTCAAAATGAAGTCGGGTTTGTTATAAATCGGGCCATGGCTCGGAAGAATGATTTCAGGATTCAGCTCACGGACTTTTGCAGTGTATTTTTTAGCAAAATTTCTGAAAGGCATGATTATTTCCGCGTAATAGCGTTTTGCAGCTTCTTCAAGCGAGGGCGTGCAGTCAGCAAACAGGTCATACTGTGTATAATGAGCACCCAGAAAATCGCATGTGAAGAGCATATTGTCTTCTTTTAAGTAAGTAAACATTGTATCAGGCCAGTGCACCCATGGCGAAATCATGAATTTTGCGGTTTTGTCGCCCAGAGAAAGCTCATCGCCGTCGTTTACAACGATAAACTTGCTTTCATCAACGTGGAGCATGTTCATGATGTTTTCTTTGCATTTTACGTTGGTAACGATTTTTGCTTCGGGGAATTTTGCAACAAGAACGGGGATTGCGCCCGAGTGATCCTGTTCTGCGTGGTTGCTGATGATGTAATCGAGCTTTTCGATGCCCGCATTTTTGAGGTTTTCCATAAACTCGTTAATCATTTTCGGGTACATTGTGTCAATAAGCGCTGTTTTTTCGCTGCCTTTAACAAAATATGAGTTGTAGCTTGTGCCCTGAGGAAGCGGAACGAGCTGGTCAAAAATCGTTCTGTCAGGGTCTTTCAAGCCCATATAAAACACATTATTTTTAATTGGAATCATGTTCATAGCATTTCCCTTTCTTTTTGTTGATTCACATAATTTATTATATATCAAACATGGCAAATAGGAATAGTTCTTATTAAAATTGTTTGCGGGGGAGGGATTTTGTAAGTATTTTCCTTTTCCGTTCCGATTCCCCCGGGCATTCAGCGAAAAATGTTGCTATCCGATAGCTTGTTGAGCCCTCCTCCATAGTCACTCCAAAGAAAAATACTTACAAAATCCCTTGGTTTCATGCATTGTCAGGCCTGCTGTTACGGTTTTGATATAAATGCGTTTTCAAAATTACAAAAATCTTGAAAAGTTTTTAGTCCGGAATTAAATTCTAGAACCCTAAAAGCGGCGAAGCCCGTTCCGGTTCTAGAATTTAATTCCGGACTAAAAACGCCACAACCACCACAAATCTGCAGAAAGGAAAAGCTTTTTTATTTTTCCGTTCCGAAAAACCCGCCCTTGCGGGTAGGGTTTTAAGGAACTCCAAAATAAAAAAGCTTTTCCAAGACTTAAAAGTCTTTCAAAGTCTTTTCCGGTGCCACAATCGTGAAAAGATACGGAGCGTCGAAATATTTGTTGGCAATTCTGATAACGTCGCTTGCCGTAACAGACTCAATTAAGGACGGAAATTCGTTAATATACTCAAAACCGCGCCCCGAAGCCTCAAAAACTCCCAGCGTAGCAGCTTTTTCGGCGTTGGTTTCCTGCGCAAGGATGAAATTGCCCATGATTTTGTCTTTTGCCTCGCGAAGCTCCTTGTCAGAAACAAATTCCTTTTTCAGAACATCAATTTCTCTCAAAAGCTCTTTCTTTGAATGTGCTGCTGTGGCGGGATTTGTGCCGATATAAACGGCAAAAACGCCTTTATTTACATTCCCGGAGTAGCTTGAGCCTATTTGATAAGCAAGCCCCTGCTCATCGCGCAGATGATTAAACAATCTTGAACTCATGCCCGAGCCAAGAAGTGAATCAATAACCTGCAAAACCGCCAAATCCTTTTTATTGCTGACACCGTCAGCCAGCCAGCCCATAACAAGCCATGATGCCTCGGCATCTTTGGAAACTTTTACGGTTTGTGTTTTGTTAATAGGTTTAAAGCGGTAGTTTTGGGTTTTAAAATCAAATTTTTCACCCTTACAGCCGTTAAAAATTTTTGAAAAATAATTGAGAATTTCTTTTTCATCAACATTTCCGTTGACTGAAATTACAAGGTTTTGAGGGTAAAAAATACTTTCGTAATATTCCATAATATCCGCTTTATTTATAGTCGGAAGCGTTTTTTCCATGACAATTCCCGTCACGCCGTAGGGAGTATCTTTCCACATTGCGGTTTTGAACTCCTCAAAAGCCAGCGAGGACGGATTGTCGCGCATTTGACGGATGGATTGGAGTTTTTCGCGTTTTATTTTTTCAATTTCCTGAACATCGAACGAAGCATTGTTAACCATCTCGTCAAGAAGCTCAAAAGTAAGCGGGAGGTCGTTTTTCGTAGTTTTAACCGAAACTGTGAAGTAATCTGCGCCAGCTGAGGGCGAAATTTTTATGCCGTTTTGCTCCATTGTCTGTGATAAATCCAAATATGAATATTTTTTCGTTCCTTTTAGCATGCCGGACGCCGTCATGGACGCAATTCCCGGTTTTTTCTCAACAAAAGTTCCGCCTTTTGCAAAAATCTGGAACGCAACTATATCATTGAGCGGATTTTTGTTAATCAGTACGGTTGCGCCGTTCGGGAGTTCGTATTTTGAAACGTTTTTGTCGGTTTTTACGAGTTTTGGTTCTTTTGTTGTTAAGTTGCTGATTTGTTTTGTATTTTCTTCATAATCCTCGGGCAAAACCACTGAAATTACCGCAAAATCAGGACAAAGATATTTTTTTGCAACACGCACGAGGTCAGACGCGTTCACTTTTTTGATATTTTCAATATAAGTGTCGTAAAAATCAGGATTGTCATAAACAATCGTCGTATAGCCGAGCTCATTGGCGATATTTGCGCCGGATTCGCGGGCGTAGAAAGTGTCGCGTTCTATGATGTTTTTTGCGGTCAAAATTTCTTGTTCATCAATGGTTCCGCAGCGGATTTTTTCGATTTCGTAAAAAATCGCTTTTTTCAGCTTTTCAAGGTTCTTGGGCGTGAAATTAGCGTTAATCAGGAACAAACTGTCATCGCGCATGGTCGAATGCCCCGCCGCAACGCTGTATGCGAGTTGTTTTTGTTCTTTAACGGACTGATAAAGCCTTGATGAGCGCCCGTCGCCGAGCAAAACACCCAGAACATCGAGCGCATACATATCTTTCAGTTCATCAGAGTTAACGCCGCGCCATCCGATGAGCATGTAGCCGGATTTTACCTTGTCTTTTGCGATAATTTCTGATTGTTTTGTGCGGGGTTTGTCGATTTTGTAGTGGGAATTACGCGTTTTTGCGGGTTCTTTGAGTGCAAATTCCTTTTTCACCGCCGCCAGCGCCTCTTGCGTGTCCACATCGCCAACAATTACCGTGACCATGTTGGAGGGTTTGTACCAGGTGTTATAAAAGTCGAGAATTTCTTCTCTGGTAATGGTTTCAATGATATTTTTTGTTCCGATAACCTGACGTTTGTAGGGGTGGATTGTGTAAAATTCTTTGTTGAGGTTTTCAAAGAGTTTTGTTTCAGGGCGGTCGTTATTTTTAGCAATTTCTTCAAGAACAACCTTTCTTTCTTTTTCAAGCTCTTTTCTGGGGATTTGCGGGTGCAGGAGCATGTCCGAATGCAAATCCATTGCCATTGAAAAATCTCTGGATGGGATAGTTATGTAATAATGCGTAAAATCCTTGCTGGTTGCGGCGTTTGTGATTGCGCCTTTAGATTCAAGCAGGCGGTCAAACTCGCCTGTCGGGTGTTTTTGGGTTCCTTTAAAGAAAAGATGTTCCAGAAAATGCGCAACGCCGTTGTTTTTGTCGGTTTCGTTCACTGAGCCGGTTTTTATCCAGGTATCGATTGTTACAATCGGGTTGTCATGGACTTCTTTAATTATGACGATTTGCCCGTTGTCGAGTTTAAAAGTTGCATAGTCCTGCGCAAAAACGCCCATGCCTGCAAAAAACAGCACTAAAAAGATTAATAATTTCCTCATTTTCCCGCCTTTTCGATTTTTTCATGTTTTTTAATGATTATACTATATAATTTAAAGGTTTTTTATATTGGTCTTGTGGATAATATCTGATTAGTGCTCTGGCGTAAAAAGAAAGAAATATTCCAAATAACTGTCACCCTGAATTTATTTCAGGGTCTATCCAACGCCCGAAAGTAGGATAGATGCTGAAACAAGTTCAGCATGACGCACTATTTTAGATGATACCCAGCACCACTCGCAACCCACTTCGTTTCTGCAAGCGAATCGAGCTAGAAAATTGAATATTTCTTTCTTTTTACTTTGGACAATTTAAGGATTTTCTAAAGTTAATAGGTAGGAATATTAATATAAAAATTGTAACTATTTTTAATGAAAAATTGTTCGAAAAAATGCTTTTATTATACAATGATATAAATCGACAAAATATTTTAATGGGGAGAAGATCTAGTGAGTATCGACATGGAAGAAAAATTGTGTTTGTCCGAAAACGCCCTCAAAGTACTTGAAAAAAGATACCTGAAAAGGGATAAAGACGGAAAACCTACCGAAACAGCAAAAGACTTGTTTTTAAGAGTTGCATCAACACTCGCAAACGCTGACAAGCAATTCGGCGCAAGCGATGAAGAAATCAAAAAAACAACAAAAAAATTCTACGATTTTATAACACACCGCTATTTCATGCCCAATTCGCCGACCCTGATGAACGCAGGACGCGAACTCGGACAGCTTGCGGCATGCTTCGTGCTTCCTGTTGAGGATTCGCTCGAGGGAATTTTTGAAACAGTTAAAAACACCGCCCTTATTCATAAATCAGGCGGCGGAACAGGTTTTTCTTTCTCAAGATTAAGACCCAAAAACGACGTTGTTCGCTCAACAATGGGTGTTTCTTCAGGGCCCGTAAGCTTTATGGAAGTTTTCAACGCTGCAACTGAAGCAGTTAAGCAGGGCGGCACAAGACGTGGTGCAAATATGGGCATTTTGCGCGTTGACCACCCCGATATCCTTGATTTTATCAACTGCAAGTCAGATAACTTCAAATTGAACAACTTCAACATCTCTGTAGCCATTACAGATAAATTCATGGAAGCCTTAAAAGCAGGCACTGATTACGAATTAATCCACCCGAGAACAAAACAGGCGGTCGGAAAACTCAGCGCAAAGGCAGTATTTGACCTTATCGTTGACGGCGCGTGGAGAAACGGCGAACCGGGCATCATTTTCATCGACAAAATGAACTATGATAACCCGACCCCGTTAATCGGTGACATCGAATCAACAAACCCCTGCGGCGAAGTTCCGCTTTTGCCTTACGAAGCCTGCAATCTGGGTTCAATTAACCTCGGATTGATGCTCAAAGGCGAAAAAGGCAATTTAAGCGTTGATTGGGACAAACTTGCTGAAGTCACAAAAATGGCAATCCATTTCCTCGACAATGTAATCGCTATCAACAACTACCCGCTTCCGCAAATCTCTGAAATGGTTCAAAACAACCGCAAAATCGGGCTTGGCGTAATGGGATGGGCAGATATGCTTATGCAGCTGGGCATCGGATACAACTCCGAAGAAGGCACAAAGCTCGCTGCGCAGGTTATGGAGTTTATTGATTACCATTCAAAAGTAAAATCAATCGAATTTGCTCAAACCAGAGGCAGATTTAACAACTTTAAAGGCAGCATTTACGACGGTCAAAACTGGCTGACAAAAAAATACAAAGGCAAATCAGCCGGAATGATTACGGATGAAATGTGGGCAGAACTCGACGAACAAATCGCAAAAGTCGGTATCAGAAACGCCACAACAACCTGCATCGCGCCGACCGGCACGATTTCAATGATTGCGAGCGCATCAGGCGGCGTAGAACCGCTGTTCGGGCTTGTTTTCATCCGCGACGTAATGGACGGAACAAAATTAATCGAAGTTAACCCGATTTTTGAAGCTTACGCAAAAGAACACGGATTCTACTCCGATGAATTGATGACAAAAATCTCAATCGACGGCACACTCGCTCATTGTGACAATGTTCCGGACGAAGCAAAGAGAATTTTCGTTGCGGCGCATGACGTTTCGCCTTACTGGCACGTAAAAATGCAGGCTGCATTCCAACTCCATACCGACAACGCCGTTTCTAAAACGGTAAACTTTGAAGAAAACGCTTCAAGACAGGATGTTGCGGATTCTTACCTGCTTGCTTATGAAAACAACCTCAAAGGCATTACTGTTTACAGAAACAACTCAAGACAGTTCCAGCCGATGAACCTTGAGAAAAAAGACGACAAAAAAATGCCCGAAATCAAGGCAATCGACGCTGTTGAAGAGCAGCATCAGGGCGAAGAACACAAATGTCCCGAATGCGGCGCTGTTCTTGGCTACGGCGAAGGGTGCTTTATCTGCTTGAACTGCGGATATTCCGGTTGTTCATAGACTGCGTAAGCCGGAGTGAAGCCTTGCAGGGCTTTGCACAGGCAAAGACAGTAAAGACGCAACTTAAAATTTATAAAATAAAAAGCGGGATTTTTTAATCCCGTTTTTTTTATTGGTGGGAACCACTTCGTTTTTCCCACCCTACATCCCGGCGTCGGTTGGAAAAATGGTAGTTTTTTTATTGATGAATCACTTCGTTTTTCCCACCCTACTTACCGGCACCGGTTGAAAAATGGTAGGGTGGGAATAGCGCAGCGGTTCCCACC
>URHD01000018.1 GCA_900547585.1 uncultured bacterium
CATGGCTGGTTTCGCTTGCAACACAAGGGATTTGCGGGTTTTACCATGATTTTTTTTCATATTCTTCACCTCTATATTTCCATAAATTAATGTCATTAATGCCTCAGTGCTAAAAAAGGGACTGCGGAGGCAGCTTTTTACCCCTCTATTTTAATAATGCCCATTTTCATGATTTTCTAACATCTTTTGGATGGTATTATTACAATTCTTTACAAATAGCGGAAAAGTTGGCAAAAAGAACTATCCGGCTTTATTTTTATTCCAAATATGAAAAACAGGAATTCCCGCAAGCGTAATCAACAGCCCCGGAAGTGTGTATAAGGGTTTGTAAAGTGTCAAACACATAATAATTATGCTGGCAAGAATCAAAAAGCTTACAGGGAAGAAATTGTTAATCCTGAAGACAAGATTCGCATTTTTTCTGCGTTTTCTGTAAACAAAAATGCCCGCAGTTGTAATTATGTAGAATATCAATGATGCGTAAATCACAAAATCCAGAAGCTGGGTATAATTTCCCCATAAAATAAGGATGCAAATCCACAAACACTGCGCCCACAGTGAATTTACCGGAACTTTTGTTTTTCTGTCAATTACCGCAAGCGGTCTGAAAAAAGCACGGTCTTTTGCCATTTTGTAATAAACCCTTGAGCCCGCCAGAATCATTCCGTTCGCACAGCCGAATGCAGATATCATAATAATCAACGCTGCAATATCTTTTCCAGCAGTTCCGAAGATTTCCGCCATCATGCGGGCGCCGACAATGTCTTCGGGAGCATTTTGAATCGCCTCAATCGGCAAAACACCGAGATAAATCGTATTTATCAACAAATAAAGCAGAACAACCAGCCCAGTGCCGTATGCGAGCGCTTTGGGGATGTTTTTTGAGGGCTCTTTAATTTCGCCGGCAATAAATGTGATATTATTCCAGGTTATTGAAGAAAAAAGCGCGCCAACAACCGCGGTGAATACGATTTTAGAGTTAGCAAGCAGGGAAAACTGCGGAATATATGAATTAGCAATGATAGTTTTCCAGTGGAAACCGAAAAACAGTCCGGCAAGGATTATACCTATAATTGAAAGAACTTTTGTTGCGGTAAAAAGATTCTGTGTGATTACGCCGTATTTTATGCCTTTTGAATTTATGTAGCTTAAAAATACAACGGTAAATATTGCACAAACCTGCTGGGTTGATAAAGTAACTCCGCCGCAATTTATCACAAAAAGATGGGCGCTTATAAAAGGAACCAGCAGCCCCAAAAATTTCGCAAAAGCAACGCAAACAGCGGCAAGAGTGCCCGTTTGTATTACGAGAAAGGTCGTCCAGCCATAGAGAAATGCGATTTTTTCATTGAAAATCTTCTTCAAATAAACATATTGCCCGCCTTCTTCAGTGATATTTGCCGCAAGCTCGGCAAAAGAAAGAGCCCCGCAAAGGGTTACAAATCCGGCAAGCAGCCAGGTAAGAATCAACAAAACGCCCGATTGAACCTGTCTTGCAATGTCGGCTGAAACGATAAATATTCCGCACCCTATCATTGAACCGGAAACAACTGAAATCGAATCCGTAAGGGAAAGCGTTCTTTTTAGTGTTCCTTTCATTCTTTTAGCTTATAAAAAACATCGGATGTTTGCAAATCAGGGCAATTTTTTGCAGCAAAAATACTTTATATATATAACACACCACAAATGTGTCCGAGAGATATGAGGAGAATAAAAAAAGATGTTTGTTAATTTTTATACAACATCATCAAAAAATATTAACCGAACCGGCAACGTTCAAAGCAATCTGCAGGTCGCAACCCTTCCTGCAGGCAAAAAACGGCGCTCTCTCGGTGAATCAATTGGCGCTCCGGCAAGTACCAAAGAGCAGGAAATCGTCAGAATAAACTCCCTGTCCTCAGACAGAGAAAAAATCGTAGAATACAACAAAAAAAACGCAAACGGTAATTATATAATAGTTGACAAGTCAGATTGCAGCGCAACAGTATATGACAAAAATGGAAAAGTACTGAAAAAATTCGAAGTCGGGCTCGGAATGGACATTGGCGACAAAAAAGCCGGCGGCTACAACTGCGGAGTCGCTTCAAAAATCAGAAAATATACAGCTCCCGGCGAATACACGCTCGGCGAGCAATCCGGTGCTTCTGACAAAAAATACGGCTCAAATCTTTTCATTCTGGAGGGCGACGGTGTTGCAAAAGATTCCGTAAACGAGCAGGTAGCAGCAATTCACCAGATTCCGACGCAGCGCCTTGCTCAGCGCAAGGGACTTTTCAAAAACGGTACAATTTCTGACAACAGGATGTCTTTTGGATGCATAAACATGCTCTCTGACGATTTTGACGAGGTGGAAAAGTACATAAAAGGCACAGGAACAAAACTCTATGTTCTGCCCGAAGAAAAAGACAACAAATTGCAGCTGGAAGCGCAAATCGACGGCACTTTAAAATTTGTACAGACAAAATACAAAGATGAATAGTTAAATTGTTTAAATTATTTGTGCAAAAAACTTCAATATGATAAATTAGTTGTATGAAAAAAATATTAATTAATTTATTGTTTTTAGCCCTCGGAGCGTTTATTGCAGCATTCGCAATCGAATGTTTTCTTGTTCCGAACTCGATTATTGACGGAGGAATCATTGGTATTTCGATGATGTCCGCTTATAAAACAAAACTTCCGCTCGGTATTTTTATTGTTGCGTTGAATTTTCCGTTTATTTGCCTTGCGTGGCAAAAAATGGGGAAATTATTTGTATTTTCAACCTTTTATGCAGTAATTATGCTTGCATTAGGGGTAACAATGCTGCCGGTCTGGCTCCATGGTAAGCATGTTTCAGACCCGTTTCTGGCCTGTATATTCGGCGGCGTAATTCTCGGTACCGGTGTCGGGTTGATTTTGAGAAATAACGGTTCTACCGACGGAACGGAAATTGTTGCGATTAGATTTGCAAAAAAATTCGGTTTTTCACTCGGCGAAATCATAATGTTTTTTAATCTGTTCATATTCATGGCAGCAGGAATTGTTTATGACAGCTGGCAGAGCGCGATGTACTCGATTCTCACATATTTCATAGCTTACAAGGTCATTGATATCGTAATCGAGGGTTTAAACGAATCAAAATCGATTTTCGTCATATCAGACTCCTCCAGAGAAATCGGCCCTGCGATTATGAAGCATTTTGACATTAGCATAACCTACATTGCAGGCCGCGGCGGCTATTCAATGCAGGAAAAGAAGATAATTTATTGCGTAATCAACAGGCTTGAAGTCGCAAAGCTCAAAACTCTTGTAAAATCCATTGACCCGACAGCATTTATTGCGATAGAGAACGTTCACGAAGTCGACGGAGTAAGAATAAAGTCGCATAATCACTTATAATCTTCCAATTTTACCAAAGCAAAGTCAAAGGGTGTTTACTTTTCCGTTCCGATTCCTCCGACCATGCGAAAATTATTGGATTTTATCCTGTTTATTGAGGTCTCCCCCATAGTCACGCCAAAGTAAACACCCTTTGGCTTTGCGCAATCACAACTTTAATTAAAACAGCGGCCGGAGAGCGTTAAAATGAAACTGTGTTTCGCCTCCGACCATTGCTGCCCGGGTATTTAACCCGTTTTTATAATAAGATGATAGGTTGCCCGCCCCGCTTTTACACGAAACGGGCTTTGCCGTTTTAGCGGCTTAACTTATCACGCAATTGTTAAGATATTCGATTGTATTCAATTTGTTATCGTAGAGATAACGCAAAAATTCCAGATGTTCACGGCTCAAAGATGAAATGACCACATTTATCTCAAAACCGTCCGAACAAAACGGCTCATAATCATAAATTACATAGCTGTTGTATTTGCTTTTCCATTCTTTTCTTTCGACTTTACAGTTATGTTCAAGGGCAATGTCCTCCAGCCAGGGGAGCATTTCCTTGCTTATGTTATTGAATTCCATTTCCTTTCTCTGGTTCAAATTATCTGTATATCTGTCAGTAAGCATTGCCTAACCTCCCTAAGACGATGTTTTTAACTCACCGCATTCTATCCGTTCCAGAACCTGACAAAACAACGAGTGCAAATTCCGATGCGGCAAATCAAATTTCAAAGAAAGTCGTTTGTCTTTCGTAATGTATATGTAGTGTAAACAATTTCTCAAAAAGATAAAATATACCAATGTACAATGTACAAGGTGTATAAATGTACTATCTTTTTTATGATAAAAATAAAAGATTATCTCGTGTATTTTTCCACAAATTGGAAAGTCTGCTCCGACAGCTGTTTAACAGCGTCATGAACCACATGAACGGGTGTAAACATTGAATTATGCGCATTCATTGCCTTTGATGCAGCCACATTTTGTATATAATTATTTAGAAGTTCAACATCGTCATAAAACTGCTTGTTTTGTATTTTCTGGAGGTTAAAAGGCAGCATATTCAAACGCGGCTCAAATTTGCAGTTAGAAAGTGTAAAATCGTAATTTGATTTGGCAAGAAGCCCGAATGCGTCCAACACCTTTTTGATAAATACAAATTGTAAATCCGGTTCTCTCACTGAAAACCCGCTGTGCATGCACAAGACAGGGTTAAAAATGCGCTGGCTCGGATTTTTTGCAAAACCGTACTCAAAATCAATGGGAATGAACTTCTTCTCTACAATATCGACAATAACGTTTCTTCCTGCGGAATCAAAAGCCATATTCTGCTTTGCCGCATCAAAAATGGTTTTCATAAAATCACGATAAGAAGAAACAGGCATTTCAACTATTTTGAGATTAAGATTGTGCTGCTTGTCGCTCATTTTATTTGCATAACCGGTCATACAACAGGCGTTTTCTCCTTTTATATATTCACCAATTTCTACGGAGTCGCCTATTTTTGCCACATAATGGTTGAATTTATCCCCTGTGCTCATATCAAATGAAATCGGGCTGTTAAAATCCGGTTTGAAACCTTTATGAACTCTCACAACATAGTCAGTATCGGGAATTTTATACACTTTTGCTTCCGCGCCATGACCAATGCATTCTTTTTTAATCGCTTTTTTTAGAGAAAGTTTGATTTGCTGTTCACTTCTTTGCAAAAAAGGAACAGACGCGCCGAGTTCCGCAGTATCAGCTTCCAAAGGAAAGATTTTTGGCGCATAAATATCCTCCAGCAAGGGAAAACCTGCAGAAATTTTGTTCTTAATCGCGTTTTTTATTTCGCCTAAATATTTATATCCGGTATCTAATTTAATCATGTTATTAGCGTGCTGTGTATATGTGAATTAAAACACGTAAAAATATAATTTGCTACAGTTGAATGTAATAAATTTTTAAGTTAAAATAACATAGCCGTGCTCCACGGGGAATTTGCGGATCCCTCGACCCGAACGCTTATGCGGGGTGAAGAGCCTGTTGTGAGGCTTTTACGGAAACGATAAATTAAATATTTTCCGTTGATAGTGCCGGATTTTTCGGCGAAAGCAATCGAACCGTGTCAGATCGGGAACGAAGCAGCACTAAGATTCAACTTTCGGGTGATAAATTCGTCAAAGTAGGGAAATATTTCAAAGAGTCGGATTTGTATTTGTCGATAGACAGTGGCACGGCTTTTTATTTTTGAATCAGCCTCATCACATACACAACAACCCCGAAAATCATAATTGTCCAAAATCCAGCAACCATAGTAAACTGTTTAACTTTTTGTACAAATTCCGAAGAATTAAAACGCTCTTTTTCTTGAACAACAGGCTTTCTTGAGGCAATATTTTTTGATTTTGTTCTTTTGGGCGGTGATTTTTTTGCAGATTCTTTCTTTTCAAGGTATTTTTGCTTGAGCGTTTTATTAGCGCTGCCTCTTTTCCCCGTCACGAGCAGTTCTTCATCATAACATAGCGAAGCAATCTTTGAATCAGGGCCTTTTTTCGCAATTGCATAATTAATACAGGCTTCAAAAGAACGCTGGAGGCATTCAAGCGCCGTCAACCCGTCTTTTTTAACGCTTGATGAGTGAGTTGAGGCGTTTCCTGCCTTTTTAAGAAAATACAAATCCTCAATAAACTCTTTTTCGCGAATGCTTCCGGTGGCTTTGTCTTTCAGCATTTCAATCATATCGTCAAAAGTATCAGTAGAAGACGCTTTCTCTTTTAATATAAGCCGGCAAATATTTTCCCCGAGGCGCCGTGTCTGGGTCATACATTGTTCAAAATACTCATCCGCATACAATTCTTCAGCTTCTTTTGCGATTTCGAACAGATTTTTATCAATATTTTTTAAAAAATCGAAATTTGTCATATAAATAAAATATCATGAAAAGCAATTTTCACCGAAATGCAACTATTTTTTTGGGCATGCTATAATTTTATCAAATGAGCAACGAAATTACTTACAAAGACGTCGTATCGCAAATAAAAGACCGGCTGGACATAGTCGATGTTATATCAAGAAGGGTTATTCTCAAAAAAACCGGAGGCAATTATTGGGGATTGTGTCCGTTTCACAACGAAAAAACCCCCTCTTTCAGCGTGAATGCACAAAAACAAATTTATAAATGCTTTGGCTGCGGTGAGGGCGGGGATGTTTTGAGCTTTTTGATGAAAATCAACAATCAGTCCTTTAACGAAGTAGTAAAAGAACAGGCTGAAATCCTCGGAATCGAGCTTCCAAGACAATATTCCGATGCAAATCAAAGCCTGAAGCAGCAAATGTGCGATGCATTGCTTTCTGCTGCGGATTATTATACCGAAAACCTGCTCTCGGACAAGGATTGCGAGGCCTACAAATACCTGCAAAAACGCGGCTTCGGCGATGACGTAATTTATAAATATAAATTAGGTGTTTCAAAAGACAGCTACGAAGATTTGCACAGAAAGCTTTTGAAAAAATTCAATATTGAAATCCTTGAAAAATCAGGACTGGTAATAAAACGCGACCGCGACAGAGGCTACGTTGACCGCTTCAAAAACCGGCTTATGATACCGATTTTTGATGAAAAAGGCAATGTTGTTGCTTTTGGCGCACGAACCCTTGAAAAAGATGGCAACCCAAAATATTTGAACTCGTCAGAATCGCTTGTTTACAACAAAAGCCAGATTTTATACGGTCTTTATCAGGCAAAAGAGGCAATTAAAAAAGAAGATTCCGTAATTATCATGGAGGGCTACTTTGATGTAATCTCAGCACAGGTAAACGGCGTTGAAAATGCAGTTGGAGCCTGCGGAACAGCCCTGACGGACAACCATGTAAAGATGATTTCCAGATATAGCGCCTCCAGAAGGATTTTCCTTGCATTTGACTCTGACGGAGCAGGCAGAAAAGCCACAGAAAGAGGTGCTGCAACCATAAAAGAGGCATTCACAGGGCTGGGAAACATAAAACAGTATGACGAAAGCTTCAACACGCTCAATAATGATCGCTACGCCTGCGAAATCCGTGTAATCACACCCCCTGACGGCAAAGACCCTGACGAATTCATCCGCGAACACGGCTCCGAAGAATATAAAAAATATGTAGAATCAGCCCAGCTGCTCATTGATTTCCAGATTAATCAGGTTTTGAAGAACAAAAAGCCCAAAATGTCGCCGCTTGAAAAAAATGACCTCGTAAAGCAGGTTGTGCCCTATTTAAAAGAGATTAACAACACAATTGTGCGCGATGAATACCTGAAAATCGTCGCAACGCAGCTTGAAGTCGATGAAAATTCATTAAAAAAAGTGTTATCTTTACAATCGACAGAAGAAAAACCCCGTTATACGCAGGAAAAGAAACCAATTGTAAAGAAAAGTTTAAATATTTCGGAAAAAGCGCAAAAAAATTTATTGTCGATGTATTTAATAAATGAAAGTTCTATCAATTTTCAAACCCTGAACAATATTTTAAAAGAAATCGAATTTACAAATGATAAGTTAATAATTGTAAAAAATACAATTGACAAATTGACCCAAGCGGTAAATAATGTTAAGGAATTAACCGAATCCCTGTACACAGAATTTGCCGAGGACAATGAACTCAAAGAAATTATAACAGATTTGATATACTTATCCGACAGCTTCAAAAGCCTGTCTGATAAGGATTTTAAAATAGCAATTGAGGAAAACATTGACAGAATCAAAACTTTCAAAATAAAAGAAGCTCAAAAACAATTGCAATCAGAATACAAAAAAGCCAACGATGATGAGCTTCAAGCAGTCCAAATTCAAATGCAACTAAGAGAAAAAATTAAAAACAAGCTAAGAACTGGAGACAATTAATGAGTAGAAAAAGAATGTCAGACAAATCACTGGTCAGCATAATCGACGAAGAAGATCTTCATGATGATGTGGGCTCTGATGATTTGTTCAGTGAGCCTGAAACAATCGTAGCCGAAAATATGGACGTAGTTATAGGCAAAGCCGGTGCTATGGCAACCGACGACATTTTTGTACAGTCATCAGATGATGTTGATTCAGATGAAACCGCAGATGTTACAGTTCCCCGCGGTATTTCTTTAGACGACCCTGTCAGAATGTATCTTCGTGAAATCGGAAGAATAAAACTCCTCACAGCAGAAGAAGAAATTGATTTAGCACGAAAAATCATTCAAGGCGGCAATGTCGGCGCTGTAGCAAAAAGAAAACTCGTTCAGGCTAACCTCAGACTTGTTGTTTCTATTGCTAAAAAATACGTAGGACGAGGAATGTTATTCCTAGACCTTATTCAGGAAGGCAATTTAGGCTTAATCCGCGCAGCTGAGAAATTTGACCATGAAAGAGGATACAAATTCTCCACTTATGCAACCTGGTGGATTAGACAGGCTATAACAAGAGCCATTGCAGACCAGGCAAGAACCATCAGAATCCCCGTTCACATGGTCGAAACAATCAACAAGCTCAAAAAAGTTACAAGAAAACTCGCTCAGGAGCTTTCCAGAAAGCCGACCGAAGAAGAACTGGCACAGGAAATGAGCATTTCTATATCAAAACTCAGAGAAATCATTAAAGTAGCGCAAGAACCGCTTTCGCTTGAAACACCTATCGGAAAAGAAGAAGATTCAAGACTCGGTGACTTTATTGAAGACAAAGATGCTGACGCACCGGTAAAAACTGTTGCACATGAGCTTCTCAGAGAAGATTTAGCCGAAGTTTTGAGCGGACTTTCTCCGCGTGAACGCGATGTTTTGAGGCTTCGTTTCGGAATGGACGACGGACGCCAGAGAACGCTTGAAGAAGTGGGTCAGCTTTTCGGTGTTACCCGTGAGCGTATCAGGCAAATTGAAGCAAAAGCGCTCAGAAAGCTCAGACATCCCAACAGAAGCAAACGTCTTCGCGAATATGTCGAAGTTTAATAAATTCACAACCCAAAAGCCCCGCAAAAGGGGCTTTTTTAATGCTCAAATTCTCCAACACCCACCCCCGTCGAAGTTAGGTCTATTTTCCATTCCGATTCCTCCGACCACGCGAAAATTATCGGATTTTATCTTGTTTTATTGAGACCTCCCCCATAGTCACTACAAATAGACCCAACTTCGACAGTGAATAACCATCAAAAACAAACCCCAAAAGGCTTAGCTCAATCGGGCTATAAAATTTTTCATGCTTGTGTTAGAATTTGTCAGAGGAAGACTTGAGGGATATTTTATAATGATAAATTTATTGCTAAAACTACTAGGCGACCCGAATGAAAAAAAGGTTAAGAAAATAATGCCGGTTATTGAGCACATAAACGCTCTTGAACCTGAATTTGAGCAGCTCACAGATGACCAGCTGCGCGAAAAAACAGCTGAATTTAAAGAAATTTTAAAAAACAGAGAAACCTCAAACGATAAAAAACGCGACAGAGCGTTAGAAAAAGAAGCGCTTGATAAAATCCTGCCGGAAGCTTTCGCTGTAGTGCGTGAAGCAGGCAAAAGGGTATTAAACATGCGGCATTTTGACGTCCAGCTTATCGGCGGATACTTCCTGCATAACGGTCATATCGCAGAAATGAGAACAGGTGAAGGTAAAACCCTTGTTGCGACCCTCCCTGCGTACCTGAATGCGCTTACAGGCAAAGGCGTTCACGTTATTACCGTAAACGATTATCTGGCAAAACGTGACAGCGAATGGATGGGAAAAATTTTCAAATTTTTAGGATTAACAGTTGGCGTAGTTCTTTCAAATACCCGTGATTTTAACGAATTTGAACGCAAAAAAGAGGCTTACGCCTGCGACATCACATACGGAACAAATAACGAGTTCGGTTTCGACTATTTGCGTGATAACATGGCAGGAAGCCTTGACCAGTGCGTTCAACGCCCATACAACTACGCAATTATCGACGAAGTTGACAGTATTTTGATTGATGAGGCTAGAACTCCGCTTATTATCAGCGGAAGACTTGAAAAATCAGCAGAATTGTACAGAACAATGGCAAAAGTAGCGCCGCAGCTGAAAAAAGACGTTGATTACGAGGTTGATGAAAAAAATAAAAATATTATCTTAACAGAAGAAGGCATTGACCATGCCCAGGAGCTCTTGAACATTTCCGACCTGTTTGATGTGGAAAATCAATACGCACACCACCTTTTGCAGGCACTGAAAGCAAAAGAACTTTATCAAAAAGACACGGATTACGTAATCAAAAACGGCGAAGTCGTTATTGTTGACGAATTTACAGGCAGATTGATGGAAGGGCGCCGCTGGTCTGATGGGCTTCATCAGGCAGTTGAGGCAAAAGAGGGCGCAAAAATTCAAGATGAAACCCAGACGCTCGCAAGCATTACTTTCCAGAATCTTTTCAGGCTTTACCCGAAACTCTCGGGCATGACCGGTACTGCGATGACAGAAGAAGCGGAATTCGGCAAAATTTACAACCTTGAAGTTACAACCATCCCGACAAACAAAACGGACATAAGAATCGACATGCCCGACGTAATCTACAAAACCCAGAAACAAAAATATCTGGCGGTTGTGGATGAAATCGTAAAAATGCACGAAAAAGGTCGTCCTGTTCTGGTTGGAACAATCAGTATCGACAAATCCGAGTATCTTTCGTCACTTTTGCGCCAAAAAGGCGTTAAACACAACATTCTTAACGCAAAACACCATGAAAAAGAAGCAAATATCATCGCACAGGCAGGACGAGTCGGCGCTGTAACGATTGCGACGAACATGGCGGGTCGAGGAACAGATATTCTGCTCGGCGGCAACCCCGAATACCTTGCAAAAGAAGAACTCGAGGCTAAAAACCTTTCACCGGAAAATACTCCGGATTATGAAGACAGAAAAAACGAAGCACTCGCTTCTGCGCGGGCTCTCACGGAAAAAGAACACAAACTAGTTGTTGAAGCCGGAGGATTGCACGTAATCGGCACAGAACGCCACGAATCACGCCGTATTGACAACCAGCTCCGCGGTCGTGCCGCACGTCAGGGCGATCCGGGCTCAACAAGGTTCTTCCTCTCGCTTGAAGACGATTTGATGAGGATTTTCGGCGGTCAGCACATTATAAATCTAATGGATACGCTCAATGCGGACGAAGATATGGCAATCGAGCACCCGATGATTACGCGCCAGATTGCTTCTGCGCAGAAAAAGGTGGAAACTTATCATTTTGACATAAGAAAAAGCGTTCTTGAATATGACGATGTTATGAATGTTCAGCGTGAAAAATTCTACAACCAGCGAAGACGCGTTCTTGCCGGTGACAACCTTTCGGGCGACATTGCATACATGATTGAGCGTGAAATCGACAGAATTATCAAAAGCTACGTTGCGCCCGGCATGAATCCGCAAGAATTCATTTACGACGACCTCGCCGCAATGATGAGAGAGGTGCATTCGCTCATTCCGCAGCTTTCATACCTTGAAGTAAGCAATATTCAGGGGCTTGATTACGAGGGAATTTTTGAAAAGCTCAAACACCTTGCGGTTATGGCTTATCGCGACCATGAGGAGAAAACTGTCGGTTTTTACAATGATATTGCATCGCAATATGACGAAAATTTCTTACGCGAGGAACCTTTCACCTCAAACAACGTAATGAGAAACATCGAAAAAGACATTTTGCTACGCGTTGTCGATAATAAATGGATTGACCATCTGCACAACATCGATATGCTGCGCGACGGCATCGGTTTGAGGGCTTACGGGCAAAAAGACCCGCTTATTGAGTACAAAAAAGAAGCCTACGACCTTTTCAACAACATGATGTATGAAATTCAGTCAGAAACCGTGAAATATCTGTTTAGAACGCGCTTTGGCGTGCAAATTGTTGACAAACGTGAAGACAATGTCATCAGAACCCAGCTTTCGCAGGCAGCAGAAAGCTTTCAACCCGAATCCGAAGACGAAGACGAACCCAATATGCCCTACAAATCGTCAGAAAAAATCGGAAGAAACGACCCTTGCCCCTGCGGCAGCGGTAAAAAATACAAAAACTGCTGCGGAGCACATAAAAACGGACAGGAATAATTTGTTTTTTTAATAAATCAAGAAAACTCACACTTAGTGCATTATGTTACAGAAACGGGCTTGAACCATCGACCGTCAGCCGTATTGAAGCGGGGATTGTCGAGGCAAAATACCTGACACTGCTGAAACTCGCACATGCTTATAATATGGAAATATACGAATTGCTAAAATTTTAACAATTATCCTCACGAGGGGTTCTTTCATTGAGTTTTTTGGTGTAATATTGTTTTATTCAAGAGGATTTTGTTATGTTGAAATTATTTAATACGTATTCGGATAAAATTGAAGAATTTGAGCCGATTAATGGCAAAAAAGTTAATATGTACGTCTGCGGTCCGACCGTTTACGACAATCCGCACCTCGGACATGCCCGCTGCTATATCACATGGGACGTAGTTTACAGATATTTAAAATTTCTCGGCTACGATGTAACATATTGCCGCAATGTAACCGATGTTGATGACAAAATCCTTGCACGTTCTGAAAAAGAAGGAATCACTCCTGACGAAGTCGCAAAAAAGTACTACGATGTGTTCTCTGAATCAATGAAAAAGCTCGGGAACTCAAAACCTGACATTGAACCTTTTGCAACAAAGAACCTCGGCGAGATGATTTCTATCGTCAAGAAGCTGATTGACAACGGATTCGCTTACGAAGTCGATGGCGATGTTTATTTCAGGGTAAAAAAATTCGAAAAATACGGTGCATTGAGCAAACAGCCCATTGACGACCTTGTGGCAGGCGCCAGAGTTGAAGCTTCTTCCAAAAAAGAGGATGTTCTGGACTTTGCATTATGGAAAAAAGACGAAAAACACGGCTACAAATCCCCCTGGGGAATCGGGCGCCCGGGCTGGCACATTGAATGCTCGGCAATGGCAAGAAAACACCTCGCACCGGAAATCGACATCCACGCAGGCGGAGCTGATTTGATTTTTCCGCATCATGAGAACGAAATTGCCCAGTCAGAATGCGCAAACGGTTGCCAGTTCGTAAAATACTGGCTTCACAACGGTTTTGTGACAATAAACAAAGAAAAAATGTCAAAATCCCTCGGAAATTTCATCACAATCGACGGAATTCTGGAAAAATATGACGCAAACACAATCAGATTCTTTATTTTAACAAACCATTACAGAATGCCGGTCGAATTCAACGATGAAGCACTCGAATCCGCAGCAGCTGGCATAAAACGCGTTAAAAACTCGGTAAACGACCTGATGAATCACGTTGGAAAAGAAAATCTTATCGAAAATATTGAATCTGACGAAATCAACCAGTTCACAGACGCGATGAATGATGATTTTAACACTTCAAAGGCACTTGCAGTGATGTTTGAGCTTGCAACAAAGGCGAATAAGGCTAAAGACGCGCAGGATAAAGATTCAGCAACAAAATATCTTTCATCTTTGATGGTTATTGCGCGAGTTCTCGGATTTGACTTTGAAAAAGTCGAACTTTCCGAAGAACAGCTTAAAGAAAAGCTCGATGAGATTGTTTCAGAGTTCGATTTTCTCGAAAACAAGGAGGCACCGGCTTTTGAGCTTATGAAAGATATAATAAATGCAAGAAACGAGGCACGTTCACAGAAAAACTGGGCTGTTGCCGACAAAATCCGTGACGGGCTTGCCCGGGTAAATATTGTGTTAAAGGACACCAAAGACGGAGTTACGAATTGGGAGTTAAAATAATATGTTAAGTGTTGGTCTCACCGGAAATATTGCATCCGGAAAATCTATTGTTGAAAGCTATTTTGAAAAAAAGGGAATTTCTGTCATAAACGCCGATGATGTCACGCATGAATTAATCGACAAAGACCGGAATATTCAGCAAAGAATAAAAAAACTCTTTGAAAATGAGGATATTCTTGACGAAAACGGCACTATTTCAAGAGCAAAAATCGGAAAAATCGTTTTTTCTGATCAGGACAAACTCGAAGAACTCGAAAACATACTCCATCCTGCCGTAATCAAAAAAATCGAAGAATTTTTCGACGAAAAACGCGGCGAGGACATTGTTATTGCGTCGGTTCCGCTTCTTTTTGAAATAGATATCCAGCCTATGTTCGATAAAACCATTCTTGTCTGCGCAGACAAGAAAATTCGCCTCCAGCGCCTTATGAACAGGAACGGATACAGCCTTGAACACGCGCTTGAGCGGATAAATTCGCAGATTTCACAGGAAGAAAAACGAAATATCGCTGATTTTATCATCGAAAACAACAACGATATTCTTGAGCTGGAATTGCAGATTAACAAAATAATTGAAAGATTGAGAGCATGAACCCTGAAAAGCTGGCTAAGATAACATTTTTTCTGCTATTTCTGTTCAGTATTAACTATCTTCCGCTCATTTTAAAGGTTCCTTTTTCATTTTTTAATAACGATTTCAGGAATATGAATATTTATTCAAGAAAACTGCAGATTCTGGAGAAAAAAGCCGAATTTTTAAAGCAGGAGAAAGAAGTTGGGTTCATAAGTGAGGTCAAGGATGATAATATAATGCTGATTTCCGACCCTATTTTGAATTTTTACATCGCCCAGTACGCGCTTACACCGGCTATCGTAAAAAAGGGCTCTGATTTTCCTTATACAGTGGGAATTTATGACAAAATCGTGCGAATTGACAAAGGGCTTTCGATTTACAGGCAGCTGAGTCCGGACATTTTTGTTTTTAAAAGGAGCAAAAAATGAGCTTTTTAGGTGCTGAGGGTTTATTGCTGTGTGTTTTGAGCACAATTTTTTGCGGATTTTTTGCAGTATCAATCGTTGCAAAAGAAGTTGAACTTCCGTTTAAGATTTTACTCGGAATCGGTGCGGGATTCGGAATTTATTCGGTTTTGTACTTCTTTTTAAAAGTTCTGCAGGTTTCTCATTTCGGGGTTTATGTTTTTTGCGAAATGGCGGTATTAATTCTTTCTGGCGGCATTTTCTTTGCCCGAAAGAGCAAAATCAACCTGAAAACCCAAAATCCCGAAATATCTATACCGTTTCTTTGTGCACTGATTATTGGTTTTGCTATTTATATGAAATATTTTATAATCAACGCACTCGGAAGCTGGGACGGATTTAGAATCTGGGGCATAAAAGCAAAATTTTTATACGAAATGTCGCCGCTCTGGGAACGGGTTTTTCGGCTTCCTCATTTTATGATGCACAATGACTATCCGCTTTTTGTTCCGGCAAATTTTGCAAGGTTGTGGCATTACAGCGGAGGTTTTTATTGCGACGCACAGAATATTTTCGGGCTGATTTTCACATTTTCGTCAATATTTTTGCTGTTTTTTGCGCTAAAAACCTTTAAAAGCAAGGGAATTGCCGCACTTTACGCCTCAATTCTCTCGCTCAGCCCTCTATTTCTTGCAAATGGCGCTGCTCAGGCAGCTGATATCCCGCTTTCGTTCCTGTATTTATGCTCTGCGGTAGCTCTGGTTCTGTTTTTTGAAAAAAATCAAACCGCATACCTTGCGCTGGGGACTTTCTTTGCCGGGATGAGCGCATGGACCAAAAACGAGGGAATGATGTTTTTGCTCGTTTATTGCGGGGTTCTGGGGTGTTATTTTCTCTTTAAAAGGGAATGGAGAAACATTTTAACGCTTTTTGGGGCTTTTTTGCCGTTTGCTGCGCTTATCGGCGCTTTCAAACACATCGCGCACACACCAAATGACGTAATTCTGGGCATTACAACGCTTAAAACTTACAATCACCTTCTGGATATCTCAAAATACCTTCTGGTGGTGAAAACATTCTTTTTCATGCTTTTTACAAGGCTCAATATACTGTTTTTGCTTTTAATACCGCTCGGTGCGGGTATAGAGATAACTCAGGAGCGCAAAGCACCTTTAATCCTGCTTGTGAGTATATTTTTCCTGATGGCAGTCGGACATTTCCTTATTTATTTGCTTTCACCGCATGATTTGGACTGGCATTTAGAAAATTCACTGGACAGGATAATGCTCCAGATGCTGCCTTTTAGTATCTTGCTATTAGGATTAGTAATTCGGGAAAATAGGACGAAATAATTATTACTATTTTTTCAATATATGCTAAAATATTAAAAAATGAAGAGGAAAATGCAATGAAAAATAAAATTATACTGGTATTGATGGCTGCGGTGCTGCTTTTGGGCAGTTCTTTTGCGCTGGCTGACAAAACCCAAACTCCCGCAGAAAAAACAAAACAGGAGCTGAAAGTTGTTGAAAATACCGCAACAAAGCCGGAAAAACCTAAATTTGTAGAAAAGAAAATCAATCCTGCTGATTACACAGCAGTAAAATCACTTGACGTTGTTGCAAATCCGGGGCAATATGTTGGCAAAAACATAAAAATGGACGCAACATTTGACAAATTCTCAACACTGGGTCTTGATTACACTCCGGCTTACAGAAAAGCAGAAGAATTCATATCTTTTCTCATAAAACGCGACGATGTAACTGACCACACTATTCCGCTTTCAGAGATGAAAATATTTCTGTTAAGAGATTATGCAGAAAAGTTCATTGACCTTGAATCAGGCGACAAAATCACAATTTACGGCCATGTATTTTCAACAGCGCTAGGCGATCCCTGGGTTGATGTGGATAAATTAATCATCACTGACAAAAAGAATAAAACTGCTGATAAAACAAAATCACAGGCAAAAGAACCGGAAAAAGAAACCGAAAAGAAACAACAATAATTCCGCACGGTTGGAAAGAGAAAAAGAGGGTTTATAAGTGGCAGATAAAGATAAAAACAAGTCCGAAAAGACGAAAAAAGGAAACTACCTTACTATCCACGGGCATTTTTACCAGCCCCCGAGAGAAAATCCATGGCTTGAGGCTATAGAACAGCAGGACAGCGCGCTTCCGTTCCACGACTGGAATGAAAGAATCAACCTTGAATGCTACAACCCCAATTCCGCCTCGCGTATTGTAGACAGCAAAAACAAGGTTCTTGATGTTGTAAGCAATTATTCGCTTATGAGTTTCAATTTCGGACCTACGTTGATGTCCTGGATGGAACATCATGCGCCTTTGACCTACGAAAGAATCATCAAAGCCGATGTCGAAAGCCGTGACCGCTTTTCAGGTCATGGAAATGCAATGGCTCAGGTCTATAACCACATCATCATGCCTTTAGCCAATAGGCGCGACAAGGAAACTCAGGTAAAATGGGGCATTCAGGATTTTAAATACAGATACGGACGCGATCCAGAGGGCATCTGGCTTGCTGAAACGGCTGTTGATGACGAAACCCTTGAAGTTCTTGCTGATAATGGCATAAAATTCACTGTTTTATCCCCTTTTCAGGCGCTTCGCTGTCGCAAAATAGGCACAAAAGAATGGCAGGACGTCAGCTGGGGAAACATAGACCCTGCACGCCCCTACAGATATTTTATTAAAAACAATCCTGAAAAATACGTGGATTTATTCTTCTATGACGGAGCAATTTCACGCTCGGTCGCTTTTGACAACCTTTTAAAGGACGGAAACAAATTTGCAAAACGCTTAAAAGACGGCGTTTCAGAATTTCGTGACTATCCGCAGATTGTCAACATCGCAACAGACGGCGAAAGCTACGGTCACCATACAAAATTCGGCGATATGGCACTTTCTTATGTTTTGCGCGTAAAAGCAAGAGAAGAAGGCTTTACTTTAACGAATTATCCCGAATATCTTGACAAATTCGGCGTCGAATTCGAGGGCGACATCAAGCAAGCCTCGTCCTGGAGCTGTTTTCATGGGGTCGGCAGATGGAAAGAAGACTGCGGCTGCTCAACCGGCGGTCAACCCGGCTGGAATCAGCGCTGGAGAAAGCCACTGAGGGACGCTTTTGATTATCTGCGCGACAGGTTTATTGAGTTATTTGAAGCTGAGGCACCAAAATACTTCAACAAAGATATCTGGGAAGTCAGAAATGACTATATTTCCGTAATCCTCGACAGAAGTGAGCTCAATGTAAAATATTTTCTTAAAAATGTACTCAACCCGGATATTGACGACAGCGGCAAAGCAGCAGCAATGAAACTTCTGGAAATCCAGCGGCAATCAATGCTTATGTACACGAGCTGCGGGTGGTTTTTCGCTGATATTTCGGGCATAGAAACAACACAGATAATGAAATACGCCGCACGCGCAATGCAGCTTGCGGGTGATTTCACAACAGAGGATTTTGAATCTGAATTCTTAAAAATTCTCGACAATGCTCAGAGCAATATTAAAGAATTTGGCACAGGAAAAGATATTTACGAAAAATTCGTAAAACCTGCTGTTGTTACAATCAAACAAATCGTCAGCCTGTATGCAATTTCCGCGCTGTACGAGGATTTTGGCGATGAAAAAACATTCTATTCTTATGATATAAGAAAAATCGACAATAAAGTAGAATCCAGCGGAAAAAACACGCTTTCAGTCGGAAGAATTGAGGTTCAATCAAAAATTACGCTGGAAAAATATGATATGATTTATGCGCTTTTGAAATTTTCCGGTGAAGATTTCCACTGCGCAATCAAGGAATACACCGATTCGACAGAATACTCAAGGATTCAAAAGGAGCTGATGGAAACCTTCTTGAACCAGCCGTTGACTGAAATTATCAGAAAACTCGACGAAGAATTCGGAAAAGAATATTACACGCTTAAAAATATCTTCATTGAAGAGCGCAGAAAAATTCTTAACCTGCTTTTACAAAATAAAACAAACAAATTCACGAATCTGTACAAAGAAATCTACGAAGAGGGCAAAGGTTCAATCTATCACTACAACAGCCTCGGTCTTGAAGCGCCAAAAGAATTCAAAATCGCGACTGCATACACACTGAGCCGTGAGTTCAACCTCTTAATGCAGAATTTTGACAAATATCTGCTCCCGCATGACATTCAGGCAGCTATTGATATAAACGAACAGGCGAAAACTATAGGAATTCAGCTTGACAAGAAAGCCGCAAATACGATTTTCGGAGAAAAGATATACAAAGCGGTTTTTGAGCTTGCTAAAAACCCCGAAATTCACCGTATTGAAATAATTCTCGACCTTTTCAAATGCGTTGAGCTGCTTGATTTGAATGTTGATATTTCAGAGGCGCAAAATACGTATTTTGTGAAGATGAAAGATTTGCTGGAGGAATTTGCAGAGCAGCCTGATGATGTCAGGGATGATTATGACCGAAAATTCATTCTGCTTTTGCTTGAGCTCGGAACAAGGCTGAATATTAACACTGATTTCTTCAAAGAAAACTTTGATAAAATCATGTCACCGCTTAAAACCGATAATAACAAGGGGTAGGGCAGCTCCGGAGACTCAAATAATTATTAAAGGGCAAAAAATTCTGCGCAATATTAATTTTTTCAGCCAGATTTGTTGTGCTCATGTTACGATAGCCGGATTTTGTCCATGCGAAGCTGTGAGGCAGTGCTGCGCCTTAAGGGCAGAACTCGATATGCGTCGAAAAATCAATATTGCTAAATTTTGCTTTGAAAGTTCACAGGAATTGGGCGTTGTAGAAAAATTTGCTTCTATTTTGTTGGTTTTTCCTTAATATGAAGGGCGCTCAAAATAATCCAGACGATTTAAAGGCCAAAAAAGCACCACCGCACGCCCAATCATCCGTTCTTTTGGCAAAAGTCCCCAGAACCTTGAATCCTGCGAATTGCCACGATTGTCACCCATCATAAAGTAATGACCTGCTGGAATCTTCATCGGACCGCAGTACATTTCACCCGAACACGGGATATAGTCCGTATCGCTTAAAATATAAGGCTCATCCAGCGCTTTATCGTTAATAAAAACATGGTATTCTCCGTTAGAATCCTTTTTAATCTCGAGTTTATCCCCGGGCATTCCGACCACGCGTTTTATATAAGCAATATCCTTGCAGAAAAAGCCGGTCAAACGGGAAAATATTGAAAGTGCGTCAGTTTTTATTTCTTCAAACGGAGGATAAAAAACCATTATATCACCGCGTTCAGGCGACGAATAAAATCGGGAAAGTCTTTCCACAAAAATCCTGTCACCCTCGAGAAGCGTCGGATGCATTGAAGCAGAAGGAATCCAGCGGATTTCGCCGAGAAAAAACCTTATTATCACAACCATAACAACCACAAAAACAATGGTTTCGATGGTTTCTTTTAAACCCGCTTTAATTTTTTCTTTATCTAGCTGCAATTTTCTATCCTCTGTAAATATTTTATCATTGATTTATGATTCTGCACAAATCACAGATTGCTTTCTTATACTGATTATCCTCAATAAAAGCAATATTTTCAATAGCCCTGCCTGTGTATAATTCAATCAGATTTTTTGTTTTCTCAATAGCTGCGCTGTTCTGGATTGCTTCGGCTGTCGGCATTTTTTGAGTTAATTCTTTATAATAAATTATTGGAGCCGTTTTTATATTGTTTTTTATATCTTCCTCAATCCCGCAGATGTCATTTTTTATTTGAAAAGCAATGCCAAAATTCAGCGCGAATGCTTCAATTTCCTTTTTGTGCGCAATTTCATTCTCCAACAGCGCCATAGCGCTAACAATTCCCGCTCTGAAAAGCTCGGCAGTCTTATTTTTGGATTTTTCTATGTACTGTTCAATAGTTACTTCAGAATCTTTTTCAAAATATTGGCCAATTTCACCGGAAATTAGGTTTGAAATCGAATTCGCATGGATTTTTATCACCTCAGCCGACCCCGGCTCAGAAAGAGCCTCCAATGCAAGCGAGAGAAGATAATCACCTGCAAGTACCGCCATTTTGTTGTCATAAAGATTATTCAGCGCGGGCAAAGAATGGCGAAAAGCCGCATTATCAATAATATCGTCATGCAAAAGCGTTGCATTGTGAATCATTTCGGTTGCAAAGGCAAGCAGGTAGTGTTTTTCTTCAATTTTAAACCCCATTGATTTTAAAATCAGAAAAATCAATGCAGGACGGAGACGTTTGCCCTTTTTAGAAAAATAAAAATTCAGAACTTCACCGAATTTTGGCGGAATTTCTTTTTTTATACGCGATTCAAAACATTTATCAAAAAAAGAAAATTCCTTTTCTATACATTTAATTATCTTAAAATATTCTGCGCTGCTAACCAAACCCTAATCCTTTATTTTCAGCTTAAAATACTCGATTGTTTTTAGCAATCCGTCATGCAGCGAAGTTTTCGGGCGCCAGTTGAGTTTTTCCGCAGCAAGCGTCAAATCCGGACGCCGCTGGGTCGGATCATCGGACGGCAGAGGGAGATAAACAAGTTTTGATTTTGAGCCGGTAATTTCCAGAATATTTTGGGCAAATTCGTTTATTGTCCGCTCAGAATCATTCCCCAGATTCACCGGCCCTGTGAAGTTTTCGGTATTCATCATCCTGATCAGGCCCTCAATCAAATCATCAACAAAACAAAATGAACGCGTCTGGCTTCCGTCGCCGTAAATCGTAATATCCTCGCCTTTCAGAGCCTGAACAATGAAATTTGAAACCACGCGCCCGTCGTTAATATCCATTTTAGGGCCATAAGTGTTAAAAATTCTGATAATTTTTATATCCGTTTTGTTTTGCCGGTAAAAATCGCACATGAGCGTTTCAGCAGCGCGTTTTCCCTCGTCGTAGCAGCTTCTGACGCCGTTTATATTAACATTTCCCCAGTAGGTTTCGGTCTGTGGGTGAACTTTCGGGTCGCCATAGACTTCGGAGGTTGAAGCCTGTAAAAGCCTTGCCCCGCAGTTTTGTGCGAGCTCAAGCATGTTCAAAATACCGATTACAGAAGTTTTAAAAGTTTTTATGGGGTCATGTTGATAATGCGGAGGGCTCGCCGGGCAGGCAAGGTTATAAATCATCTCAACATCCGCAGAAAAAGCGTCAACAATATCATGTTCAACAAATTCAAAGTCCGGATTTGGCAGCAAATGCTTTATATTCTCAATACTGCCTGTAAAAAGGTTATCAAGGCATATTACTTTGTTACCCTCGTTGAGGAGGCGTTCGCAGAGGTTGCTGCCAATAAATCCCGCGCCGCCGGTTACTAAAATTTTCTTCATTCAGGCTTTCTCCCTACGCAAATATAGTCAAAACCATATTTTTTCATTGTTTCAACATTATACTGGTTTCGTCCGTCAAAAATCAGAGGCGATTTGAGCTTGTTTTTTATCAGCTCAAAATCAGGATTTCTGAATTCGTTCCATTCTGTTGCAAGAATAAGCGCATCAGCGCCCTCCAGTGCTTCATACGCAGATTCTGAATATTTAATTGAACCCCCGAAGATAGATTTTGCGCTCTCAACAGCCTTCGGGTCAAAAGCCTGTATTTTTGCGCCTGCTTTTGTGAGTTCATTTATAATTGTAATCGCCGGAGCCTCCCTCATGTCGTTGGTATTGGGCTTAAATGCCAATCCCCAGAGCGCAAACGTCATGCCAGACAAATCGCGGCCCAGTTTTTTGAAAATTTTATTTATAAAGATATAGCGCTGGCGAAGATTTATGTTGTCGCATGCAATTAGCATTTCGCAGGTATAGCCTTTTTCTTTAGAGAGCGACATAAGCGCTTTCACGTCTTTAGGGAAGCAAGAACCGCCATAACCCAGCCCCGGAAAGAGAAATAATGAGCCGATTCTTTTGTCTGCGCACATGCCTTTTCGAACCATTTCGGCGTTTGCACCGATATTTTCACAAATATTCGCAATTTCATTTGCATAAGAAATTTTTACCGCCAAAAAGGCATTCGCCGCGTATTTTGTCATTTCTGCGGACTTGATATCCATTGTAATAACAGGGTTTCCGGTTCTTAGGAAAGGGGAATATATTTCGTTCATGATTTTTGCGGATTCTTCGGTTTCTGCGCCGATAATTACTCTGTCAGGCTTCAAAAAGTCCTCAACAGCCGCGCCCTGTTTTAAAAATTCCGGATTTGAAACAACATCAAAAGCGCATCCGGTTTTATTTTTGATAATTTCGCCTATTTTTTCGCAGGTGCCGACAGGAACCGTGGATTTGTTGACAATCACCTTGTATTCGTTCATTGAAGCAGCGATTTGTTCTGCTACCTCAAAAACAGCGCTCAAATCAGCCGAACCGTCTTCTTTTTGAGGGGTTCCTACAGCAATAAAGCAGACTTTGCTGTGTTTAACGGCAAAATCAAGGTCATCAGTAAATTTCAGTCTGTTTTCTCTGACATTTTCAAGAATCAGACTATCAAGACCGGGTTCAAAAATCGGAATTATGCCTTTTTCGAGTTTTTTGAGTTTTTCTGTATCTTTGTCAACACAGATTACGTCATTTCCCATTGATGCAAAACAAGTTCCGGCGACCAACCCGACATACCCTGTTCCAATTACGCAAAGCTTCATTGCAAACTCCCATTTTATAAAACTCACAATAAATCTTATCACAAAACAGGCAATTTTTTGTGTGAAATTTACTTTATATAAATAAGGGAGAAAAATTAACCATGGGGAAAGAGGATTTAACAATAAAAGTTTCAACGAATTATACAAATATGTTCGACAATATGTTCAAGTCTTTTGGCATGAAAGACATAACAGCACAGCCGACATATCTGCCGTTTCTTATGGCCGGAACCTCAGGAGCAGGCACAATGCCGTATATCGGGCTTCCAATGTTTTATAATGGCGGAAATAACGGGTTGATGGGCATGCTTAACGGATTTTTGAGCAATATTTCAAAATCAATAGAGCAAATAACAGTTTCATTTTCAGACATAACTACAAACGGCTTCACATCGCTAAATAACTCACAAAATCCGCCTGTCAGCACACAATCAACCCAAATAAAGAAAACAAATGCATTGAGCATGCTCACAGCAGACCAGATTGCAGCCACAGAGCAGGCAGCTAAAGAAATAAACTGCGACCCTAATGATCTTATTGCGATAATGTACAACGAATCCAGATTAAAACCGGCTGAAAAGAACCATGCAGGCTCCGGAAATATCGGATTAATCCAGTTCGGGAAAGCAGCAGCTAAAGATTTAGGCACCACGCAGGAAGCCATTGCAAAAATGGACTACAATGAACAGCTTAAATATGTTGTAAAATATTACAAAATGGTTAAATCCCGCCTGCACATACCCGAAGGGCAAAAAATAGACAGCGGAACGCTTTACGCAATGACTTTCAGACCGGCTTATGCGGGAAACGAAGTACTTGCAAGAAAAGGCGAAGCCGCCTACGACAAATACGGCAACTACAAGCTGGACATCGATAACGACAGCCAGATAACAAAAAAAGACCTTGCATATCATGTAAACAAACAAAAAAATGCACTAGGTTTGTCAGCATAAACTAGCAAAAAAATTTTTGTTTGTGTTTTACTGCTGATATGGGACTGGGTATTCAAAAAATCATGCGGTCAGGCACCAGCATTCATAACACTTCAACTTCACACAGGCGTGAGGGATTTCAGCCTGTAGAAGATACGGCAAATTCTGCCAATAAAAATACCTATTTCCGGCATGCCGGCGCAATTGCTTCTGTAAACAAAGCAATGATAAATTTTAAAGGCTATTATGGAGACTGGCAGCCGGCAAAAAAATTATTCTGGAATCTTACCGGCAGAAATGACATTTATGAAGACAATTGGACGCATGAACATATTTACACAGTCGGAAACAAAAAATGGGTTAACGCCTATCCGAACGACCTTTTAAAAAGAAGTCCAGAACAAGCAATTCAGTCTATCTGCACGCTGACAAAGCCCAATAACCAGTACCCGGGGATTCCGTCTTACATTCCGTCGCCAAATTACGGTGACAAATGGGGCAGACGGGCAAATTATATCGAAATTAACCCCCGGTTAGTTGCAAAATATGAAAACGGGCAGATTTCAGAGGGGTTATTCGGCGTAATGAAGCTCCTGCCGGCAATTCCGCCATCTCCGCAATCGTTTGCCAATTGCATTGTACTTTCCCAGCTATATCCCACGCTTTATGGCGACGGAACAACATCAGACAGCGGATTATATTGCACAAACCTCCACGAAGGAATAAGTAAAAACCTCACAAGCCCCGGTTTATACGGAAAAATGGGCGCTGATGAACAGGTAAAAGCGTTCAACGATTTAGCGCACCTTATGGGATTCAAAACAGGCATTAGAATGCCCCTTTCAGCCGGGCAACTTAGAGTTCATGGAAATCAGTTCAACTGGTACGAACATGAAAAGGCATATATTGACGCATGCGTATGGGCTATTGAACTCGGGTTTGATTCTATTTACTTTGACAGCGGAAAACACATTATTGACGGAAACGGCTACTGCGGCGTCGGGGATCTCCCGAACAAAGGACAGATGGCTTATATTTTATATGAAATTCGCCAGAGAACCGGCAGAAATGACCTTTCTTTCATTGGAGAAAAATGCAATGACAGCAATGAATTCAAAGAAATGGGCTTCACAGCCGGAACTGACTGGGGCAGAGCGGATGATATAAACAGTGTCAAATGGGAAGCAAGAAAACAAAGCTGGAATAGCGAATACGCAGCCGGCCCCGAGGTTTCAAACGACAATGACTACGGCGGAATGTTTTATGAGCAACGCCTGAACCGCCTCAATTCAATCCTCTGGGGTTATGACCATATCGGACAAAAACTGCCCTCTTTTATGCAGATAAACGACATTTTTCCTCTTTCTCCATACATAAACACGCATGAAACAATGGAACACCCGCACCAAATGTCTGCTGGCGGCGCATGGACAGAGTGCGAACGCCACTGGGATGGAGTTTTTTCAACTGCTGACCATGCACGCAATTTCACGCAGGATGTTTATCACTCTTTTGAGCATGTAATGTATGTGTAAAATGAGATTTATATACTAAATTACAAATATTGCCACTCCCCGGGGAATGGTGGACGGGGCCGGATTAATAAATTTAGTGTAAAGTTGTATATAAATCTCGATAAATGCGCCTTTATGTTTTAAATGAATTATGCTAGAATAATTTTACTGAGGAGAGGTGTCCGAGTGGTTTAAGGTGCGGACCTCGAAAGTCTGTGTGGGTTCACCCCCACCGTGGGTTCGAATCCCACCCTCTCCGATTTTAAGTCCATCCTCACAAGAGAGGTGGACTTTTTAATATGAAATTATTCCGCCAGGCGGTGGATTTGCGGCTGTTTTATTTATTTTAGAGACCGAATTTAGAGACTTTTGAGACTAAAAAAGAGGCTTTTTATTAAAAAAACTCCGGTTGTTTGGTTTCTCATATATAAAAACGGCGCATAAGTAAATGATCTGGCTCTGCCTCTGGAATTTCTCCAACGGTCAATTCTTTCTCTTGCAGAAATAATTTTGTGCATATCTATAATTTTATATTCTGATTTAGCCCAAATTTCATTATCCGGATAATTTTCATAAGAATCTATAACCGTTCCAAGTTTTGCTAAACGATCAATTCCAAATTTTTCAATAAATACAGCCTTTGCGTCAGCATTTTGAAGCAGCAAAAAATCTTCCGTTTTCAAAATCTAAATTTTTAGTGTACCAATCCCAAAATTTTTGATAAAACGAATTTTCAATTTTTAAACTTTCGGATTTATCATAATATATATTATGATATTCCCTACATCCATTCCAAGTTATAATTCCGCTGAAAGTGTTTAGATTTATGTTTATAATTTCTGGAATAAAGTCTGCATAACTTTGTTCTGACCAATACCAAATCTTTTTATAATCCGAGTCTGGATGATTTATTTTGCAATGAAAATCAAGAATACTCTTATGGATGTCATCACTAAGACGTCTATATCCGATATTTTGACTAAACCTGGTGGGAGCAGTTATATATTCTCCTAGTTTGATAAATTTTACAGCAGGCATTTGCGGAAAATTCTTTTTATATTCTTGCATTGTCAGTTTATCTTTTGCTTGCATTCGTGATAACGCTCGTCCTGCACCATCTGGAGCGGAGTTATTCCAATCAAAATTTCCTTTGCCCATACAAATTAAAGAACCATCTGCTATATTCAACGGAATCAAGACTTTTTCATAAACATTTGCATATTACCTGAAAATACAACTTTATTTGCTCGTATCAGATATTTCATGATTCAGTTTTTTGTTTGCATAGTTATCTCTTTATTCTAATGGAGGGAAATTCACTGTGATTACATAATAAACTTATACAATGTCAAATACGGACGTGCTTATTATGTGATGTTTTGAGGTAATTATCAATTTTACTATAAGAGATTTAGCTAAAACTTTATCAATAGTACACAATTTAACATCTGGTTATTTATTGACTTGTTGTTATAACAGAGCATCAATAAACATAATGGCCGTATTTGACGTATTAACAAGATAAACTGTACATAAGAAAGGTGAAATCTAATGAATAAACTTATAAACAACGAATTATTGATGTATGAAATGGCAACAGTTGTTAGTACATCAGATAGATATATAAGTGTTAATTCTGATTCAAGTCATGGATGCTTCGATGAAGAATATTTTAAAGTGTATAATGCAAGTAATGCTCGTAAAGCAACAAAAGCAGCAAGAGTAAAATTTAGATATCCTACTTATACTATTCATTCTGATATAGATAGAAAAATTAATTGGATTTTCAATTCTAAAAAGAACAAGATTTAATAGAATTACTTAAAGAATCTAGTTTAAAAGAATCAAACTTAACTAATTGGGAGTATGCAATATTACAATTTAATTTAGAAGCTTTTCCTGAAGCTAATAGAGATTATTGTTTAAATTTAACAATAGCTAAGCAAAATCAAATGAATGATAATGAACCGCAAAAGTATTGGTTACCCATTGATTTACCAATACCAGATTACACAAAATTACTCAATAAAATCATGCTTTGGGGCAAATTTCGCAAACTGTTCTGAATCCTAAACGACAAAGCCCCTCTCGGGTCTCAAAAATCGGAGAGTGAGGGATTGTCTTGCTCGCTCGCGCTTGAACCCTATTGTAAAAAAACACTCGGTTTGATGATTTTGAACAGGGAGTTTGAGTATTTTGGGTTGTACAAAAATTTGTCTCCTACAAGCTTCCATTAAAGTTTTAGTTACTCTTGACAATCTGTCTGCTAAAGAATACGCCATAAATATGCACCAACGAATTATTAAAATTGTTCAGCTTGTAAATAACAAAGCTCCCATTTAATGAATGGATGAATTTGTTGATAAAACAATAAAAGACCGAGTATAAAGTAGATTAAAACAAAAAAGACATTAGAAGATTTAGTATAAAAGTTACGCAATTTCTAATTCATATCCCAATTCTTGAAATATTTTTACTATTGTAGAAAATTTAGGCTCTTTTTCGCTTTTAAATATACTGTAAAGATGTGTTCTGGACATACCAACTTTTTTAGCAAATCCTGAAATTGAATCTTTTGCTTTTATTACAATTTCCAATGCACGATAAAATGAATTAAAATCGCCATCTTCAAGATAATCTTTTAAACTTGCATTCAAATATAATTTAATATCTTCATCGGATTTTAAGTCATCGACTATATAGTTTTCTAAATCAAGTGCATGTTTTAATTCTTTCATTGTAAGTTTCTCCATTCTTGAAGTATACTTTTAGCTTTTTCAATATCCTTTGATTGTGTTGATTTGTCACCACCATTTATCAGTAGGATAATTGTATTATCAACTTCTGTATAATAAATTCGATAACCGGAACCAAATTTCAATCTAAGTTCTGATATTTCACTGTCAATCTTTTTATGATCGCCAAAATTATTTTCCAATAATCTGGTTAATCTACTTTGTACTCTTGCTTTAGTAACTTTATCCAACGAATTCATCCATTCAATAAATGGAGCTTTGTTATTTACAAGCTGAGCAATTTTAATAATTCGTTGGTGCATATTTGTAGTGTATTCTATGGCAGACA
>URHD01000019.1 GCA_900547585.1 uncultured bacterium
TTTTCTAGTACTCAAATGCTGCGCAAGGTTTTTTAGTAGGGCTTTACACCAAACGTATAGCCCTATTCTGGAAAAATAAAATAGCAGGTTTTGTCCAGTGATGCTTCGGTTTGAGGACAGAGCAGAGTGTCGTTTTGTTTTGACTTACGATGGTGAATTAATGCGAAAGAACAATGAAATTGTAACAATTTTGTAAAATAATTAAAGTTTTCCAAAAAAATGCCGATAATAAATATACTGGTAAAAAACTGAGGATAATATCGTATTAAAATCATTTAAATGATTGAAAAGAAACGGTGTAATAGGTTGTAAAATTTTATCAGGTGTGAAAGTTTGATAGTCGAGTGAGTTATTAATGTCAAAGAAAAAAAATCACGATATAAATGTACCGTACGTTGAGGTAAAAGCACCCAAAACCCTTGTAAATACAGTAATTTCATTGTTCTCAAACGCTTTATAATCCGCATATGGGGGGGGGGGGGGGGGGCTAAAACGCCTTGCTTTGGCTGCTCTTGCCGGATGTGCATTGATTGCGAACGGACAGTGCGCGCTTTCTGATGAAATAACACTTTCTCCTGAAGATATTACACCTGTTGATAGCCTAAAAACAGCTACCTCTGCCGAATTTGCTTCTGAAGAAGAAAATTCTTTTACTCTGGGCGATGTTAGCGTTGCATCTGAAATCGGCGGACCAATCGGTTATTCTGCCGCCTCTGAGAATAACGGAATTTACACTTTAACGCCCGCCACTGCTGATGATTACGACTACAAAACCGATACAATCAACGCAGACGGCACTGTAACAACAAATTACTACAAAATAACCTTAAACGCGTCCGGAGCAGGCACCGCTGAGAACATCACCTGGACGCAAACTGACACCGCCGGCGCAAATACCGTTGCTGTGACGCTTCCGAATAATGAAGTTGTTTACATGCAGTATTCTTATGCGACTCCAGATGGTTATTCAACTACTTCTTCACGTGTAACTTCCCCCAGCGCCTCAAATGCTACGAAAATGGTGTTCAGCGGGATAAAAAATACATCATCGGTAACAGGCAGCAATAGCAGCGGTGGTACAAGTTCTCGTACCGGTACTGATGATACAGTTACCAGTGCAGACAATCATCAATCCAACCCAGCCGGAGATTTATTTTCTGTGGACTCCAGTGCGAGAGCCAGTGCAAGTGCAAGTGCAAGTGCAAATGCTGATGCCAGTATCTCCCGAACAAATAAAGGCGGAGCTTTATCAAATACCAACTCTACAGCTGTAGATATTACGGCTGATTTTACAAATAATAACGTATCCCAAACAGCAACCGGCGGCAGCGCATATGGCGGTACTGCTACTGCTTACGGCGGCACTGCTTCTGCGAAGAGCGGGAATGTTTCTGCAACAGCTTCATACTCCAGAACGGATGGCGTCAATCCGGACAATGACGCAATCTGCTCTACATCTGCTACAGCATACGCTGATGCGACGGCTTCTGCAGATGCATATTCTAGTGGTACTGCATATTCCTATGGCGGAGCTATTGCAAACCAGAGCGGGGCAAAACTAGGAAATATAAAAGGGAATTTTGTTGGAAACAGCTCCATTGCTACGGGAAATGGAGGTTATGCGAGGGGCGGTACTGCCAGAGCCTATGGCGGAGATGCGACTGCTGTGTCAGGGAGTGCTTCAGCTTCTGCAACGGCAACAAGTTCAAAAACTGGAACATATTGGCAAAAATTTTATGTGAACTCCTACGCTTATGCAACTGCCAGTTCTTCCGCAAAGGCATCTGCGGATGCTGAGGTATCAGCTTCCGCGTCAACCTCGGGATGTGGATATGCATATGGGGGAGCTATTTCAAACGAAGGTACAATCGGCAATATTGAGGGTGATTTTGCAAATAATATTGCACAAGCGACAGCAACAAGAGGTTCTGCTTCTGGTGGAAGTGTGACTGCTGTTACCGGTACAACTTCAGCTACTGCAGGTTCTGTTTCTTCATCGGCCTCTGCAAGCGCAACAGGTATTCTTGATGCTGCTGAAAGAAATGCTTATATTGAAACAAGAGAACGATGGGTATTACCGGATGGCACGGTTGTTTCCGAAGGTACAGAAGGCGCAACAAAACAGACCTATTGGTATGACGGTTATAATGGTACTACCCACTATGATTCAAAGCCGGTATTCGAGGACAGAACATATAGCTCAAGTGTATCAATTAGCAACCATAGCCCTTCACAGGAAGGCGATAAAAGCCGTGATTCAGTTAGGGTAGAACATCCTGATACTGGTTCGTATTATGCATATGCAAGTGGTTCAGCAAGTGCATCTCAAAGCGAAAATGACTCTTCAATCCGCTCCACGTCCACCAGCACCACCACGAGCGCGTCCGCCTACGCCTACGGAGGAGCAATCTACAACGCCAGCAGCAAAACCATCGGCACAATCACCGGCTCCTTCACCAACAACTCCGCCACAGCCACCGCCAACAACACCACCGAAGCCTACGGAGGCGCAATCTACTCCCAAGGAACAATCGGAAAAATAACAGGAAACTTCACCAGCAACTACATAAGCGCCAAAAATGCCACCTACGGCGGCGCCATCTATAACTCCGGCACTATAAACGGCCTCCAAGGCAACTTCACCAACAACTACATAAACAACACCTCCTCCGGCTCCGCACTCGGCGGCGCCATCTACAACACCAACTCCATCACCTCCATAGATCAAGGCTCCTCCTTCTCAAATAACTACGTCAAAACTACCGGCTCCGCTCAAGGAGGCGCCATCTATAACTCCGGCGCCAACTTCGGCGACCTAAACGCCTCATTCCTCAACAACTACGCACAAACAAACTCCAACCCCTACGGTGGCGCCATCTATAACTCAAATACAATAAAAAGCATTACCGGCTCCTTCTCTAATAACTATACCCTCGCAAACTCCTCAAACGCCTACGGTGGCGCTATCTATAACACTAATACAATCACCAACGGCATAACAAATACCTCCTTCTCCGGCAACTACGCTAAAGCAAACTCCGGCACTGTCCAAGGCGGAGCCATCTACAACAACTCCTCCTCCGCCCTCTCAACCTCCGGCTCCTTCTCTCAAAACTACTCCGAATCCACAACCAACGGCACCATCCAAGGCGGCGCTATCTACCACTCCGGCTCCGGCTCTGTAGATATTACCGCCAACTTTAACCAAAACTATACAAAATCTGCCTCCGGTACAACCCAGGGCGGCGCTATCTACAACACCGGCTCAAATATAAACACAATCTCCGGTACTTTCTCCGAAAACTATGTAAATACAGCCTCAAACGCCCAGGGAGGCGCCATCTACAACAACGGCACCATAAAAATAATTACCGGTAACTTCAACAACAATAACACCACAGCAACTACAAACGCCTACGGTGGCGCTATCTACAACAATGCCACTATCTCTACCTCCATCCAAAACACCACTTTCAACGGCAATTCCTCTCAAACTCAATCCGGCTCCGCTCAAGGAGGCGCCCTATACACAAATAAAACAATCTCCGGCGGCATCATAAATACTAACTTCCTCAATAACTACGCACAATCTACCTCCGGAACCGCTCAAGGCGGCGCTATCTTCTCCACTCAAAACCTCACAATCTTCGCAAATAACGGAACCTCCAAATTCTCCGGAAACTACGTCCAAACCGGAACCGGAGAAAAAGATTATCAAGCGGTATACATGAACTCCTCCTCAAATACCCTCACCCTTAACGCTCAAAATAACGGAACAATAGAATTCGACGACTACATAACCGGCGCCTCCGGATTTAAAGTTACCTTAACCGGAAACAACACCGGAAATATCCTCTTCACAGGAGATAATTCCGTACAAAACGGGGTCGTTACCCTCTCCGGCGCGAACCTTTCTTTCGCAACCAACTCCTTCGCTCACTCCGGTACAACACTCAACACCACAGGCTCCGCCTCCGTAAACCTCAACGACGGGAAAATATCTAACTATAATATAAACAAACTCTCCTCAAATACAAATTCAAAATGGAATATAGACATAAATATGTCAGATAAAACCGGAGATACTATAAAAACCCTAACCGCCTCCTCCGGAACCGTCTATATAAACAGCATAAACGTAACCGGCGCACCCTCCGAAGGCGCAAATACCATCAAAATTCTCGACACTCAAAACTCTAACCTCAAACTTGCCCTCAACAGCTCACTAACCGGAAATAAATTAATAAGCACTGTGGATAACTCCTATGTCGAAAAAATAAATGCCACCACAAACTGGACAGATATCTACAGATACCTCGATGAACAAGTCGAAATCTACGGAGAATACGCCCTCGCTACCACCACAACAACCTACGATAGCATAAAATATACCGTAACCACCAAAATCCTCGGCACCGGCCTAAATGTCCAGGGCGATACCCTCATGCTCTGGAACCAGGCAAACCTCACCGAAGAAAAAAACTTTAATTTCGATGCCGCAGATAATATTTACTCCGTCGGCGCTAACCTCGGCTCCACTCAAGGCCAAATAGTTAATATCAATGGAGTCGCTGACGAAACATCAAAATCTGTTATCAACATGAATGGAAAAACCGGTTTTGTACAGGATTCAGCTACAACTTTAACTCTTAATAACCTCGAAATAACAGGCTCTGCCGACTCCGAAGGCTCGGTTATAAATGCAACAAGCACCGACGCAGTAACCAACCTCAACAACATTACCCTCAGCGACGCAAAAACAAACGCCTCAATAAAAAATGCCGGCACACTCAATATAATAAGCGGAACAAATAACCTCAACAGCTCTGTCTCCGGCACAGGTACAACAAATATAATAAACGGTTCAAAATTGGTAATAGGTAACGGAAAATCTATTACTCAATCTGTTATCAACATAAATAACGGCGAATTAACCCTCTCAGATACAGGAAAAATTAACGCCAACCTAACCATAGAACAAAACGGCAATGCAAACCTCAGCGCTTCCGGCATAACCTGTGCTGTTACCAACAACGGCAACCTGAATTTGCGTACCGGCACCCTCTCAGACGCTGTTCAGGGCTCCGGACTCACAAATATATCCGGCTCGGTAATCAGCAACTCTGCCATAAATCAGGGCATTAATATCTCAGGGGATTTAACAATTTCCGCAACAAATGTCGGCGGCTCTGTATCAAACGGAGGCTCCCTAACCCTTAATGACGGAACTTTGAACAATACCGTCTTCGGTCAGGGCTCAACAAATATCTCCGGCGCAGTAATCAGCAACGCTGCCATAAATCAGGGCATAAATATTTCCGGCGCATTAACCACCAATGCCTCAAATATAGGTGGAATTGTAACGAATGCCAACAATTTAACCCTCACAGGCGGAACCTTAAGCCAAACTGTTAACGGCACCGGTTCCACAAGCATTACAGGCTCTGTACTTGCCAATAATGCATTAAATCAAGAAATAAATATTTCGGATTCCGGTGAACTCACCACCAACGCCTCAAATATAGGTGGAATTGTAACGAATGCCAATATTTTAACCCTCACTGGTGGCACTCTGGCTCATTCCATTTCCGGAACCGGTTTTGCCTGCATAACCGGAACTGTCCTCGGTAACGCCGCCATGAATCAAGCTCTAGACATAACCGGCTCCCTCACAACCGACGCTGACAACATAGGCGCTACAGTTTCCAACTCCAACGACCTCACTCTCACCGGCGGAACATTGAATCAAAAGATTGCAGGTTCCGGCACTACAACTGTTACCGGCGATGTTACAAACAACGAAACCATCTCTCAAGATGTCACAATAACTTCTTCCGGCAATCTCACCAACAACAATGAAATAGGAAATGTAAGAAATTCCGGCATTCTTACCTCAAGCGCAGAAAATTTAACCGGAACAATAGAAAACAATCAGAGCTTAAACCTTTCCGGAACTCTGGCTAAAACCGTTTCCGGCAACGGTACAACCTATGTAGCAAATATGCTGACCTTTGACGACGGTGCAAACATAAATTCAACACTAAATCTTGCCTCAGATGCCGTTTTAAATACGACAGGTTCTGCTGACAGCACTTTTTCTGCCGGCTCAATAACCGGTGGTGGAAATGTATTCATAACTAACGGAGCTCTTACCGTAAAAAATAACGCGCAGCTAAATTCGCTTAAAAATACTGCTTCGGTGAGCATTTTAGGGGATTTAAACGCCGCCGGAAACATAACTTCCTCCGGCTTGCTGGGTGTAACCGGCTCTGTCAGTGCCGGCACTTTCTCCAATACTGGTGTAACAACAATTTCCGGCAATTTGGAAACGCAAAACAATCTCGAGAATACTTCTGAAATGACTGTTGAAGGTAAGGTTCTTTCCGGCAATTTCACCAATTCCGGCACTGCCATAATAAAAGGCGGCGCTGAAACGAAGGATTTTATCAACGACGGAACAACTTACATTACCGGCGATTTAAGTGCAAAAGACATAACAAACAACAAAAACCAGCTTTTGGGCATAACAGGAACAACAACAGCTTCAAATGTCACAAACCATGGCGATTTGGACGTCGGCGGCAACCTGATTGTTCAGCAAATTGTTACAAACACCGGTTTCCTTGACGTTACAGGCTATATGACAGCTGAGCAGGTTAACAACACCGGCGAAATAAACATTGGGGATGAAGCAAATGTAAGTATAACCGGCGATCTAACCGCCACAGAAGACATAACCACCTCAGGAACACTCAATGTTATTGGTGCAATAAACGCACAAAACCTTGAAAATCAGGGCTCCTTAACCGCCGGCAAAAACGCTGAACTCACCTCTTTAACCAACTCCGCCGACGGAATTGTGCAAATTACAGGCAACATTACCGCCGCTCAAGAGATTTCTAACCTCGGCTCTTTAAAAGCATCTTCCGCCTTTGCAAACAATATTGCAAACTCCGGCACCATGACCTTGAACAACGACCTTTCCGCCTCCGATGAAATCACCAATACAGGCAGTTTGACCGTTTTAGGCCATGCAAGCGGAAACAAAGTCTCCAACACCGGTACCCTTAGTGTTAAAAACGGTGCGGATTTCGCTGATGTTCTAAACGAATCGCTTGCCGTTCTGTGTGGCGTCATAACTTCTGCAAATCTCGAAAATAGTGGCGAAATGGACATTACAGGCTCCCTTGATGCGTCCGGAAATGTTACAAATACCTCGAAATTAACTGTTTCGCAAGATTTAACCACTCAAGGCGATCTGCTCAACTCCCAAATCCTCGACGTAACAGGTTCAATTTCCGGAAAAAATATTACAAACGATGGCACCGCGCAAATAGAAGGCAATGTAACTACTTCAGGCAAATTCTCCAACACAAACACCTTCACCGCCGCGGGCTTTCTCAGTACAAGTGAACTAACAAACACCGGTACCCTCACCGTTAAAAACGGTGCAATTGCCCAATCCATAATAAACGACGGCGCTGCTTCAATCTCTGGCAATGTGCAAACAAGCACCCTGCAAAATAATCTCAAAATGGAAATTTCGGGCTCCCTTGAAGCGCAGTCCAACATTACAAATACCTCGGATTTGACAGTCACTCAAGACGTAACAGCTCTCGGGGAAATTAGCAACACAAAAACCATGCAGGTAACCGGCTCAACCACAGCGAACAACCTCACAAACGAAGGTACTTTCTCCTCCGGCGGAAATCTAAAAACTAGTTCTACCCTTACAAATAAAGACCAAATGACCGTTTCAGGCACCCTCACCGCCGCAGAAGCAACAAACACCGGCTCTCTCACCGTCCAATCCGGCTCGATTTTCGGAAACTTTACCAACGAAACCCTTGCCCAACTCTACGGCGGTGTAAATGCAGATTCAATAACAAACTCCGGCTCCCTCAACCTCTCAGGCGGTTCCTCAAATATACAAAACATTCAGAATTCTTCGGTCATAAATATTACCGACGCCGCATTTGCGTTTTCGCAAGAAATTTCCGGCAACGGAGAATTAAATATTCAAAACTCCACCTTCAGCGCCAACGGAATTATTGACAATCAGGTCCTAAACTCGCAAGACAGCACCCTGAACCTTGCAGCTGTTTCAGATATCCTCAAAACCTCTACCCTCAACGCATCAGGCGGAACCATAAACACCGCTGACGGGCAATATGTCGATTACAAGATAAAAGAACTCAATTCAACCGACACAAAATACAACATCGACATAGTCATAAACAAAGACGAGCAAAAAGCCGACACCTTTACCCTCGAAAACGGCGGTTCAGGAAAGATTTTTATTTCCTCAATAAATGTAGGAACAAATATTATAAACAACTGCGACGATCATGAGCGCTACATTATCCAGATAATAAAATCTGCAAGCCCCGATGCCCCGCAGCTCGATTATGACGGCTCAAAAGTTCTTAATCAAGCATCTGCAAATATGTCCAGCGATGAAATCCTCGCAAAAGAATTCGGGCTCCGTACAATAAACACGACCAACGATTCCCTCGAAATCCGCGGGCTTCAAGACACATTCTGCGAATGGGCGGATTTCGCCACCGCAGAAGACAAATCTTTCACTTTTGTTGAAAATTCCGGCTACATTCTCTCCAGAGATATTGAAAAAATAACCGGAGATAAAATCTCTATCTACGGAAACAACAGCACTTTCAACGCAAACAGCAATGCATTCCTCTCTGAAATTACAGAAAACCAGGACATTACAATATCCGATTTAACAATAAATAACTCCCCGGAATCCGCACGCAACAATGGCACTCTCAGCCTCAACAATGTTAAAACAAACAAAGATTTCACAAATAACAAAAATCTCAATATTTCCGGCACAACTACCGTCGGAAACCTCGTCAACAACGCTCAAACAACCTTCACCGGCGACCTTTTGACCACTGCAAACATTGAAAACAACGCAAATATCTCCGCAGAAGGAAATATTAGTGCAAAAGAAGTTATGAATAACTCCGAAATCACAGTAAACGGAATCTTTCTCGCTGAAAATATCTCCAACAGCGCAGATTCAACTATCTCAACAACAAAAGATCTCCTATCCAACAATCTCACCAACGACGGAACCATTTTTTCCGAAGCAGATATAACCGTCGCAGAAACCCTGACAAACAACGCCGGAGCCCAACTCACCTCCGCTCAAAATACTTCCGCAAAAAATATCCAAAACCACGGAACTATCCAAACAAACGGCTCCCTTTACGTATCAGAAACCCTCTCAAATGCTGACACCCTCACAATAACCGGCCCAACTTACGCCAAAAACTTCACAAACACCGGTTCCGCCTCCATTCAAGGCACCCTTGAAGCTGACGAAATCTCGAACAGCAACACACTTGAAACAAATTCCAACATAATTGTAAGCGGCGCCTTAACAAACACCGGTTCCCTCACCACCTCAGGCGCGCTTAAAGCTGACGAAATCTCGAACAGCAACACCCTTGAAGCAAATTCCGACATAATTGTAAGCAGCACCTTAACAAATACCGGTTCCCTCACCACCGCCGGTTCTCTCAGTGCCAATGAATTAACAAACGAAGAATCAATATCCGTTTCACAAAATCTAATCGCACAAAATCTTACAAATAACAAAAATATAAATGTAAATGAAAACCTCGCAATATCTCAAAAATTAACCAACAACAGCACCCTCAACGTTCAAGGCTCCGCCTCCGTTGATGAAATAATTAATGCCGGCGAAATAACCCTCGGCAACGAAACCAAGAAAAATACCCTGACAGCAAATAAAATAACAAATACAAATACAATTAATATAAACAACTCAACAATAACCCTGAACACAATCACCGCCGAAACCCGCGGTACCCTGAATATCTCAAATTCAACCCTCAATCCCGCAGAAAAAATAGAAAACCAGGATATCTCAGCCTCAAATACAACAATTAACGCCCCCAACCCCTACTCCCTCGTAAATAACTCCCTCAACCTCTCCTCAAGCACCCTCAACCTCGGCGCCCTCAGCCTCTCCCCGCTCCACTTCACAAATCTGGAGCTCAACAACAACTCAACAATAAACATCCCCTCCTCAAATGTCGACTTCTCCTGTGCAACCATGGGCAGAATTACCACTGACAACTTCGCCCAATCAGGCGAAAACTCAATCATTAATCTCAACGCAATCCGACCCCTCAACCTCCCCGACAGACACTCGCAAGTAATAAAAATCCCCTTCGCCGATACATCATTCTCAAATAACGTCAAATACAACGGCCAATCTACCGTCTATGGCCAAATATTCCAGTACGGCGTAACCTACGACTATAAATCAGGAAACATGTACTTCGTCCGCGGTGGTCAATATAACCCCGATACCGGAAATATAGACGCATCAACCAACCCCAGCGACATCTTTGACCCCTCAATCCTCACCGCCCCCGTCAGTGCACAGGCCGGCGCAACCGCAACCATAAACCAAAACCTCAACTACGCCTTTCAACACTCGGATAACTTCATGCTAATGCCCGCTCACGTCCGTTTATCTGAAATAAACAAAAACAAATACGCAATAATAGGCGATCAGTACCTCCGCCCCCGACAAGAAGCAAGCATGTGGTACAAACCCTATGCCAGTTTCGAAAGTACCGCCCTCACAAATGGCCCCAAAGTCCACTCAACCCTCTACGGCTCAATAATAGGAGTAGATTCCGCTGTAAAAGAGCTTAAATACGGCTGGGCATACGCCCTCACCGGCTACCTCAGCTACAACGGTGCAAACCTCAAATATAAAGGAATAAATGCAAACCAAAACGGCGCAATCCTCGGCTCAACCCTCACCCTCTACCGCGGAAACTTCTTCAACGCTACAACAGTAAATACCGGTACAATAATAACCGAAAATTCCACAATGTACGGCCATGAAACCCCCGTAATGCTCCTCGCCGGAATTGCCAACAAAACCGGCTACAATATAGAAGCCAAAAATGGAAGAATAATCCTCCAGCCAAACCTCCTAATCTCCTACTCCTACATAAATACCTTCACATACCGAAACGCCGCCGGTATAACAATAAACGCCGACCCCCTGAATAACATCCAAATCGCCCCCGGTATAAAATTAATAGCCAACACCAAAACCGGCTGGCAGCCATACTTTACGGTAAGCATGGTCTGGAATACCCTCAACAAACAAAAAGTAACAGTAGAAAACATCCAGCTGCCCCAAATGTCCATAGAACCTTACGTCCAATACGGTCTTGGAGTGCAAAAAACATACAAAGAAAACTTCATAGCTTTCGGTCAGGCCCTGGTTAATCAGGGGGGCCGCAACGGAGTGTCGCTAAATGTTGGTTTGCGCTGGAACATTGGCAAAGACGACAAGAAAACAATAGAGAAAGTAGAGAAAACAGAAGAGAATGTAATAAAAACGGTGAAAAGGGCGTTCACGCCCGGAGAGAAAGCTTCTGACGAGCGTACAATTCCCGCTGCCCACAAAGAAATAGAACCTCAAAAGCAAATGCAGCAGTCAAAAGAAAATATATCTCCGAAAACAACCACAATCCCTGCACCGGACATATTGCGGCAGCTTTACGGCGAATAGTTTCATAATTACCCATAAGGATAGAGTTTGCTTTTTTTCGGGTAATTTTTTTTAATATTTTCGCTTGCAATTTGTTTTTCTGTTACAATCATGGGCAAGAAGAGAATTAAAGACAGGGGCTTTATTTATGAGAAATAAAAAATTAATGTTTTGGGCAATAATTCTGCTTGTTATTGCGGCAGGTTTTATCATTTGGAAAAAGCCTACAAAACTGGGTCTTGACCTCGTCGGAGGTTCAAGATTGGTTCTTGAAGCGCAAAAAACCGCAAATATTGCCAAAATTACACCCGATATGATGGACAGCTTGCAGTATGCGATTGAAAACCGCGTAAATGCGATGGGCGTATCGGAAACTACCGTTCAAAAAGCGGGTGATAACCGCCTTATCGTAGAAATTCCGAGTATTTCAGATCCGGCAAAGGCAAAAGAATTCCTTGGCGAAACAGCTGATTTGGAATTTAAACGTCCTGTTGAAGCTTTCAACGGAACCCAGAGCTGGGCATCCACGGGTCTGACCGGTAAAGATGTCCAAAAAGCACTGGTTTCAACAAGTTCGGGCGGTCAATGGGTTGTTTCTCTTGAATTTAAGCCCTCTGGTGCTAAAAAATTCGGTCAATTAACGCAGGAACTCGTCGGAAAACCGATGGCAATCTTTTTTAACGGAGAATTAACCTCAGCGCCTGTTATTCAGGAGCCTATTCTCGGCGGAAATGCACAGATATCCGGCGGAGACAATGGTTTTGCTTATGAAGAAGCTAAAAAAATGGTTGATTTGCTGAATGCGGGCGCTCTGCCTGTTCCGGCAAAAATTATTGAAGAAAGTTTGGTCGGGCCTACGTTAGGTGCGGACAGCCTCGATAAAAGTAAAACGGCCGGCATTATAGGTATAAGTGTCGTTATGCTGTTTATGCTTATTTATTACCGTTTGCCCGGTCTTATTGCTGACCTTGCGCTGATGATTTACGGTGTGCTTGTGTTTGCGATTTTCAATATCATCCCTGTAACCCTTACGCTTGCCGGCATTGCTGGTTTTATTCTGAGTATTGGTATGGCGGTTGATGCGAATATCTTGATTTTTGAAAGAACAAAAGAAGAACTTAAAGCCGGAAGAACTCTCTTTACCGCGATAAATGCCGGTTTTGACCGTGCGTTCACAAGTATTTTCGACTCAAATATGACAACAATAATCACCTGCGTAATCCTTTATTTCCTTGGAACAAGCATTATTAAAGGATTTGCGCTGACACTGGTTATCGGTGTTCTTGTTAGTATGTTTACGGCGATTACCGTAACCAAAAACTTTATGCACCTTATGTTTGGCGCCGGACAGCTTAAACATCCGGGCTGGTTTGGCATAAAAGAAAGCGAAATCGGTCATGCTTACGAAGCAACTGAAACAAAACGCGAAAAAGCTAAATTTGGAGTTTTGGACTAGGGCTTTAGCTGCGCTCTCACAAGAAGAGAGCGAAAAAAAGAAAAATCATAGGAGAAAATTATAATGAGTGAAACGATTTTACACCATAAAAAGATAATAGACGTTGTAAAATACAGATGGGTCTGGTTTGGACTGTCTTTGTTGTTGATTGTGCCCGGATTGGTTGCAATGATTTATTCAGTGATGACTTATCCCTCACATCTTCCTGTAAAAGTCGGTATTGACTTTACCGGAGGCACAATTTCCCAGTATGCAGTGCAAAAAGATGTGCCGAACTCTGAAATTGAGGTTTTGAGAAAAAATCTTGAAAAAGGTGGTATTGAAAGCCCTGTAATTCAGGTACTGCGTCCGAGCAGCGCTATTTCTAACGACAATTCCGCTGAAAAAATCGGAACTTTGATTTCCGTAAGAACTGCATTCCAGAGCAACGACCAGCAATCCGAACAAAAAATTGCTACAGTAATAAAAAAAGACTACCCTGACGCAAAACTCGTGCAAGTAAGCTCAATCGGGCCTACTCTGGGCAGCGAGTTGTTCAAAAATTCAATGCTGGCGCTTGCGTTAGCGTTTCTGGGCATTGTTGCTTATTTGACAATAAGATTTCAGCTTGATTATGCGGTTATTGCGCTTATTTCGCTTGCGCATGACGCGTTTTTTGTTCTCGGGTTCTTCTCAATTCTCGGTATTTTCTTTGATGTTCATATTGATGCATTGTTTATTACCGCGGTTTTGACCGTAATCGGTTTTTCGAACCACGATACAATCGTTGTGTTCGACAGAATCCGTGAAAATTGCAGATTTTTTGCTAAAAAGGCGACTTTCCCTGAAATTGTCAATGCCAGTGTAAACCAGACGCTCGCAAGAAGCATAAATACATCCTTAACTACCTTAATCACGCTCGGCGCGCTCTATTTATTCGGCGGAGAAACCACAAAGGAATTCGTTCTTGCGATGATTGTCGGTATTGCAATCGGTACTTATTCAAGCATCTTCTTTGCCAGCACTTTGCTTGACTGGTGGAGAGAAAGACAGGATTCAAAGAAAACCGTTTCACCGGTTAGAGAAAAAGCCGGGGTGTAGGCTTTTGGCGCACCTTTCTCTGGCACAATTCGTTTCACAAACAAGAGAAAAGCTCGGGCTTTCGCAGTCTGGGCTTGCTAAAAAATGTGCGCTTCCACTTGAAACCATTGAAGAAATTGAGGGCGGGCGCGAGCTTTTTCTTGCTTCCACAATAAGGCAAAAACTGGCAAAAGGGCTCAGGCTTATGCCAAAAGAGATAAAACCTTATGAAAAACATCCTGATTTGTCGCTTTTGCCGGAAACCGAACAAATTACCTTTTTAAAGCAAAAAATTCTAGACCACGATATTGAGGATATCGAGTGCCCTGTTTGCGGTTCAAAATTAATCACCAGAATCGCTAAAATGTATGATTTGGAGGACAATTTAATCCTTGTACCCAAGGCTCGCTGCGAAAAATGTCCGTTTCAAATCAGAGGATAAATCCGATAGCTGTTAATAAATCCTCTTTCTGCATGATGTGAGGTTGAGCCATGACATTTCATCATGTAAAAGACAAGGAAGGAGGTTAATACCATGGTATCAGGCATTGGCTCGGCTATGTCCGTGCAAAGTCTGCTTTCAAGTGAGCTTATGAACATGGGCTCAGCAGTGCAGAGCAGTTCACAGGCAAGTGATTCTGCTACGTACTCGGCTATTTCTGACAGTCTTCAATCTACAGATGAAGCTCAGACTGCCTCTGCTTCTTCATCATCAGGAAGCTCTGAAAGCTCCTCGTCTAGTGAAATGGACTTGAACGGGGACGGAAAAGTTACTTTTGATGAAATAATTCAGTATATACAAATGCAAATGCTGAATGAGCTGGCAGAAGGCTTGGAGGAGGAATCAAACAATATGGATGATTCACAAAAAAGCAACGACGCGTTTGAAACAATCAAGTCCAAAGAGGGCTTAAACGCTTATTCAAAGGTTGAGAATGTTTCGGGCTCGCTCGATTTGCAGTTATAGGGATAGACGGGTGGAAAACCTCGTGTTTTCCGCCCTTTTTAACATTTATAATGAATTATTCAACAACTATTTCAGTTTCGTTGCGGTATGTAACCATCCCGCCCTTTTGCGCAGGCGGTTTTTTAAGATATTTTCGTTTTGTGTAAATTACCGGCACTTTTCCCGAGTTTTTTGCGCTTGAGAATTCTTTTGCAATTTCTGCCGCCCTCAAAAGCACCTCATCCGGCGGTTCTTTATCCTGAACTTTTATCAAAATATGCGCACCGGGCACGTTAAGCGCATGAAACCACAAATCTTCCGGTGAAGAAATTTTTGAAAAAATAAAATCGTTCTGCTTGTTGTTTTTCCCTACATAAACGCTGAATCCATTGATATCAAGCTTTTGAACGGCAGTTTGTTTTTCTTTTTTCTTTGATTTTTCATCTTTTTTCGCCGGAATTATTTCCTCTTCAATTTCTTCAAGCTCAGCCAGGCTCTGCGCAAGCCCAATTGAAAACATCAGCTCTTCAAAATATTCGATTTCGCCCTGAGCCTTTTGCGCAAGCTCCTCAGCTATTTGATAAGCCTTTTTTGCCTTGTTGTATCGCGCATAGTACTTGTTTGCATTTTCAACCGGCGAAATATTCTCATCGAGCTCGATTTCGACCTGATTTTTCCCCTCAAAATCACTCAAAATAACAGATTTCTCACCTTTTTTCAGATTGTAAAGGTTCGCCATAATAAGGTCGGCTTTGAGCCTGTATTTTTCCGCTTTTTCTCTGTTTGCAGCCTCTTTTTGGAGATTTTTAAAACTGCTTTTCAGCCTTTTAAGCTCCTTTTGAACAGCGGCGCAAAGAGTTGATTTCAGATTTTTGATGTTGAATTTTTCCTGATGATGTGCAAAATAATCGTCAATCAAGGCGTTTATTTCGGTGTAATTTCTTGCTTCGGGCGTTTCAAAAGGTGAAAAATATTCAAAATCGCTGCTTATGACGTAATTTCCGGGCGGATTTTCAAAAAACTCGTGCAATACGGCAAAAAGCTTCAACATTTCTTCTTCTTTTAACGAATCCGCTGCTGAATCTGAGTTTATACCGATTTTTCCGGCAATTTGTCCTGCCAGAATCTGTGTCAAACCAAAAAAATTCTCTGCCAAAACTTTTTTAAGCGGATTCGGGCTTTTTTTCAAAATCTTTTTAAAAGAATCCGAACGCGTCCTCAAAAGCTCGCGTTTGTCCTGTTTTGGCGGGTAAATGTAAGGCAGACCCCCAGCAAGTTCCCTTTCTTTGCTTTTTTCTGCGCCGATATTGTGCGCGCAGCCCAGAATTATGTTGTTGTCAGTGTTGTAAAGCACTATATTGCTGTGTTTGCCCATAAGCTCGATACTGAGGCATTCTTCGACCTTTGCGCCGATTTCGTCGTAGTTTTCAAAGAAAAGTTCGATTATTCTTTCGTGTTTGGGCTTGTTTATACGCACAATTTTTGCGCCTTCCATGTGTTTTCTCAAAAGCATGCAAAACATCGGAGGCTGAGCGGGGATTTTCAGGTTTCTTTTTGCCTCATTTTCCTTGCTCATCAAGGCTGCGTGGTGAAATTGGGGGTGGATGTTTATGTAGAACTTTTTTGATTCAAAATTCGAGCGCAAATGTAAAATCAGCTCTTTTCTGGTCGGCTGCTGGATTTTTTGTACTTTTGCACCCTCAAAAAATGTCCTGTTTTCCTCCACAAAAGCCCCGGTCAGAAGCGAATCAATGCTAATCACTCTTCAAACCCTTTCAGTTCAAAAATTTTAATTTTTTGTTCGGAATTTTTGAGTCTAATTTGTCCTGCCGGAATTGCATGTACAGGTTTGTCAAGGTTTTTGAGGCTTTCGTCGGTGACAAGGATTTTTTTGTTAAATTCTATGCCTACATTTTCGATTTTTTCAATTATATCAACAGTATCGCCGAGAAGCGTAAAATCCGAGACATCACGCGAGCCGATTTGGCCGATTAGTGCCGTTCCTGTGTTTATGGCAATTTTTACGTCAATAAAAATGTTTTTTTCTTTGTCCGGAGCACAAAGTTCGTTTAAAAATTCTTCGTTGAATTCTTTTATGGCTTCTTCGATTTCGAGCGCGGCGCGCAGGGCGTTTTCCGTGTCTTTTCTGCTGTGAATCGGGTATCCCCAGTAAACAAGCACCGAATTCCCCACAAAGCGGTTGATTGTACCGTTATATTTGAAAATAATATTTTCTATGGTGCCAAAAGCCCTGTTAATCAGCTCAATGTAGTCTTCGGGTTTGATTACGTCGGAGATTTCTATGTTGTTGAAAATATTGCACGACATTATTGTGACTTTTTGCAGCCCTGCCTTGAGATTTAGCTTGTGAGGCTTGTGAATTAGCTGTTTCAGAACTTTTTCGGAAACAAGATTGCCGAAGATTTTTTCGATTTTCTTTCTTTTCTTGAATTCGTGATGAACCTTTAAAATATACGTCAAAATTAGCGTTACGCCCATGCAAAAAAGCGGAACCGCCATATCAAGAATCAAATGGAACCTCGGGTGGCAAAATAGTACAATCGCAAGCCAGCAATAAATCAAAACCAGCAAAAACGAGTTCATAAAAGCGAGCAGCATGTTCGTTGCAATCACTATAACGAAAATTATCGCCGCGCAGAAAAATGCGGTCAAAATAACTGTTTTTGCAGGCGAAAGATGCTTTGCAAAGGTACGTTTTTTTACGGTTGTGATGTCGCCGTCGTTGATGTAATTGTCAATTATTGTTGCTTTGATTTGTGCGTCGGGCAAATCCTGCGCTGCGGGCGTGTTGTGGGTTTCTGTGCCGGTTTGGGTTTGGGCAATGAGGATTATTTTGTCTTTAAAGAAATCCAGCGGAATCTGCCTGTTGTCGTATTCAAAATACCTTGTTCCGCGCACCATGCTCAGCAGAATTGCGTTAATCGGAATATCTGTGTATGTATTGTCGCTTCCGTGCCAGTTTATGAGCACCTGCCCGTGTTCGTTAACGGGGATTTTGTGGTTTTTGAGGAGAAAAGCATTGTTTTCAAACGACAATTTGTCGCTTTCTGTGTATTTTATGAGCGCAGCAAGCGGAATTGAGGGAAGATAGTAGCTTTTGTTGCCCTTTATGAGCTTATAAACCGGTTGTGAGTATTTTATAATGCCGTTATTTCCGTCAGCTTGAAGATTTGTGACCGCCATTGTTGTATTTCTTGTGAAAATGTCCGGAATAGGCGTGTGGGAGTAGTAGGAGATGTTGTTGTCCAGTTTTTGGTCGGGAATATCAAGATTCAGGGATTTTCTTGCCGGATAATAGGGATTGTCAAAATTGTCGAGGATTTTTGCCGAAACCATGTTGTTCGTTGCTTCGTATGGTGTGCGCAGAGCGGTTGCGAGGATGATATTGTTGTATCCCCAGAGCGTATTTGACAAAATTATATCCGCAGAGGACTGGTTAAGCGCCAAATCTTCATAATTTGAGAAATTTAAATCAACGATAATCATTTTCGGGCCGCGGCGCTCAAGGAAATTGATTACATCAGCCCAAATTTTTCTTGACCACGGCCAGCGTGTAAGATTTAGCTCGCTGGAGCGGGCCGCCTCGTACTGGGTGAGGTCGTTTATTGATAAAATTACGATATTTTCGTCTGCAGGTTTAAATTTGTGGCTAAAAAGCCCGTTGTCAGTACTCAAAGACGCCCTGAAATCAATCAGTCTGTTTTCAACTCTGCTAAAAATATCTTTGAATACGTATGCAAAAATTATTGCAAGAATCACCATAATTATTGTGATAACAGTTTTTAGCCTGTTTATTTTCTTAAAATTAAAGTCCATATCATTATCCCATTCTTGTTGTTTTTAATTATATGCAAAAAGTCCGCCAAAGTGAAATTATCGGCGGGTTTTGATTGAGAAACATTAAGTCCGGAATGTAAAAAAATGTAACAATTCCATCCAAAAGATGTTATAAACCCAAGAAAAGTGGGCATTAAGTAAATAGAAGGTCAAAAACAAATCTGTTTCTAAAATTAAATCTTCTGAACATAATTACAAAATTAAATGAGGTAGCGGAATATGAAAAAAATTTCTGATGAAACCCTTAAAACCCTTGTGAATAAAGCATTTTGGGTACATGGGGGGGGGCTTAAAGTTTAAATCCTCAATTGTTTTTGCAAGTTTTCTGGTTTTGTTTTTATCTTTGAATACCGCTGCACTGGCAGATGAAACAATAGCTGAAGAACAGCATTCTTTTTATACCCTAACTCCTATAGATGATACTATTTCCGGTGATGTGCCTGTTAATACAATAATAAAGTACGAGTGGTCTGATGAGAGGGGGGAGCTTGTTCCACAATATTATCAAGTTTCTCTAAATCAAACAAAATATTTTTGCACCGAAGGAATAAAAGACGAAATTAAAACTTTTTCTGTAACCATACCAAATCCGTCAGAGGATAAGAATCTGTTTGAATATAAAATTGATTATTATGTCGATAATAATTCTAGAGAGCCAAAAAGGTTAACAGCAAATCAATATGGTGCAGACTTGTCTAAAGATTTTATCGGATTAAATAGCACCTCTAGCAATTCTACCGGCGGTGCTATATATAATGCTGGCTCAATAGGCAATATATCCGGAAATTTTATTAGTAATTTTGTTTCAGGTTCTGCTTCTGCTAAAGCTACAAACGGTGGTGCTATATATAATAGAAATGGTCATATTTTAGATATAACCGGTCATTTTATTAATAACTATGTTTCAGTAGCAAGCGGATGGTTTTCTTATGGGGGAGCAATATATAATTACGATGGTTCTATTCAAAATATTTCGGGAAATTTCATACACAATAGTATTACCAGTTTGAATTCTTCTGCTATTGGCGGTGCTATTTATAATGGTCATAATGTTTCTACAACGAGTATCAATGGCATTAGCGGTAATTTTGTAGGAAATTATACTAATACAGCCTCTAGTAACGAACTTCATTTTGCCAGCGGTGGTGCTATTTATAACATGGGCTCAATTGGTGGGATAACAAGTGCTTTTATTGCTAATTATGCATTTGCTTCTAATTCTTCTTATGCTTATGGTGGTGCTATATATATTCACGAAAATGGTGAAATTGGCAATATTAAAGGAGATTTTATTGGCAATTATGCTTACTCCTTAAATAGTGATACAAAAGGTGGTGCTATTTATAATCAAGGAATAATAGGGGAGAAAAATGATAAAAATATCGTTGTAGGTGGTATTATAAACTCTGTATTTTATAACAATTTTGCAAAATCTCAAAATGGTACTGCATATGGCGGTGCTATATATAATGCCGGAACAATCAAGTCAATAAACGGCAGTTTTTCAGGCAACTATATTTCTGGCTCGGAGAGTAATGGCGGAGCAATTTATAATTACGACGCAATAATAGGCACTATAGAAGCTGACTTCACAGGCAATTATGCTTTTTGTAACGAAGATGCCTCTGCAAGAGGCGGGGCAATTTATAATGATGGAAAAATTGCAGCCATAATCGGCACTTTCTCCAATAATTATACTTATTCAATTGAAGATAATTCCGATGGCGGTGCGATATTTAATTCTGGAGAAATTACTTCAATTGATGCTATTTTCCAAGATAATTATGCTGCTTCCGGTGATGAAGATGCTAAAGGCGGCGCAGTTTACAATTATGGTACTATTGGCCATTTGGAAGGATATTTTGAAGAAAATTATGTTGTAACCAAAGATTATGAGGCTAGCGGAGGCGCTATTTATAATGATTTCGGTTCTGAACTTAACATAATCAATTCAAGCTTTATAAATAATTATGCAAAATCAGATGCGGCTGCGTTTGGCGGTGCGATTTACAGTGAATGTGCAAATGTTACAGTAGTTGCTGATAATGGGACGAGCGTTTTTTCCGGAAATTATACATCAGCCGACTGCAAAATAATCCAAAACGCAATATATATGATGTGTGAAGCGCCCACATATCCTGATCAAGTGATTGATGAACGATATACACTTACTCTTGAGGCAAAAAATAACGGTGTTATCCGTTTTGATGACCAGATTGCAGGAGGTGCATTCAAACTTACACTGCCCCAATTCCCTGATGACGGCACAATGGTTTCTGGCGATAGAATATATATTGATGACCCTGAATACGCATTCACTCTGGCCTTAACCGGCGATGGTACCGGTACAATCAGCCTCTACAATGAGATAATTAACGCAAACGTCACCGCAGAAAACGTAACAGTGGATTTTGCAAACAACGATACTTTTGATTATGAGTTTGTTTCACTTTCTAGCCAAAATAGCGCAAAATACAACATTGATGTTGACCTTTCCACCGGAAAAGCAGATACAATCACTACAGAAAAAAATTCTTCAGGTATTGTTTCATTAAATATAATAAATTTTATCGGTTCTGCTGATGGGCACAAAACTTTTCAAATTCTGCACACTCAGGATTCAAATCTACAGCTTGCCCTCGGCGAAAATATCCATATCGCGGAAAATATCCTCGAAATCCTTACGGACACCGTCTATAATACGGATATATTTGCTCAAGAAGGCGGCATAAACCTCACAACGACTTCAACTACAAACGATTCAATCATTGTCTATAAAGATAAAATCTGTGACACACTCAACCTTATTACAACAAAAAATTCTGCTAATCCAAGAAATTTTATCTTTAATTCAACCGACAACTATATTCTGTCACAAAATCTCGAAACCTCGGCAGCAGGAACCTTAAATATCTCCGGCATAAACAACAATATATCGGTCATAAACGCCAATGAATACTCAATGTTCGAGCTGGCAAATAAAACAACACTCAATATTTCCAATACTACAATCAAAAACGCTTCATCAGCCTCAGACGGCTCTGTTATAAATGCACACAACCCCAATTCTCAGGTAAATATTTCAAATTCCTCTTTTGTTAACAATTCCTCCGGGGGCATTGGCGGCGCAATTTACTCACAAACTAATATCCAGATTTCCGCAAATAACTCCTCCTCAAACTTTTCCGGAAACAAGGCAAACGGCCACTCCAACGCAATATACCTCGACGCAGCAGACAAAACTCTCACACTTAATGCTACAAACAACGGCTCAATAAATTTTGATGATCAAATTAACGGACAAAACGGCTACAAAATAGCTCTGAACGGTGATTCAACCGGAAAAATATCCCTGAATAACTCCGTAAACAAAGCTAACGTTACTATGGACAAAATTACCCTTTCAATGAAAGAAGATGCTTTCAAAGATGCAGATGTGACAATGAATTCAGGTGTTCTTGCTTTACAAAATAATATTGCAGAGACATACTCGTTTAATACCCTGAATCTCAATGGGAGCATAAGTCTTACCCCTGATGTTGACCTCGAAAACGAAAAAATGGACAGGCTTCAGGCTCAAAACTATACTTCCACCCAAAACGCCTCTATTAACATCCACTCCCTCAATCTCATTTCCCAATCTAACAAAGAATCCCTCTCAATCTTCTTTGCTGACCCTGAAATAGCCGGCAAAGTTAATTATACCGGTTCTTCCACAGCTTATACACCAATATATGTCTATAATGTGGGCTATAATGCTTCAAATGGCTCTTTTACTTTCCAGAGAGGCGAAAATAACCCAGCTGTATTGCCTGCACCCGTCACCATGCAGGCAGGAGCTTTCACCCAGCAAACCCAAACCGTCCACTATGCATTCCAGCATGCCGAAACCTTTATGAATATACCGTATCTTGAACGTATATCAATGATTAATGCCAATAATTACGCGCTCTCTCCAACAGGTGACTCCACTGATGTCGGGAATTTTTCTCCCATTTTCACAAAAACAGAAGATGAAGCCTTCTGGGTAAAACCGTACTCCTCTTTCGAGTCAATTCCGCTCAAAAATGGCCCTAAAGTCAGCAATATAAACTATGGTACATTAATTGGACACGATTCAAAGCTTGAAACTGTTAAATATGGCTTTGAACGGGTTCTGACAGCTTATATTGGCTACAACGGCGCCTCCCAAAGATACCAGGGAATCGATACTTACCAGAATGGCGGTCTTCTGGGCGGGACTGCAACTTTCTATAAAGGCAATTTCTTCAATGCAACAACCGCAACCGTAGCTTCAACAGTCGGCTCAACCTCCTCCATGTACGGACATGAAAACTACACTATGCTCATCGCAGGTATAGCAAACAAAGCTGGCTACAACTTTGAATTCGCCAAAGGAAAATTTATTGTACAACCCAGCCTGCTCCTTTCCTATACCTTTGTGAATACTTTCGACTTCACAAACGCTGCCGGATTGAAAATTAAATCAGATCCCTTGAATGCAATCCAAATTGCACCCGGAATTAAATTTATCGGCAATACAAAATCCGGATGGCAGCCTTATCTGGCTGTGAATATGGTTTGGAATATCCTCGATGAATCAAAAGTTACAGCAAATGACACCCGTCTGCCTGAAATGTCCATCGATCCTTATGTAGAATACGGCGTGGGCGTTCAAAAACGCTGGGCTGAAAGCTATACGGCTTATATTCAGGCGATGATTCACTCCGGAGGCAGAAACGGAGTAAGTTTAACAGGCGGATTCCGATGGGCAGTGGGTAAGAAAAAATAACTGTCAACATTTTCAATGCGTATTCCTCGGTTTTTCATCTGAGAGATGGGCTTTCAGGTAGTTGAGCTTTAGCCCAAAAGCACCTTTAACAGGGAATATGCTGAATGAATCTTTTTAATCGCCGCATTTTCAATTTGTCAGACTTTGCCTGATCTATGAATCTCACATCCTATAAAAGCTAATTCTGAGGCAGACTGCGGAGCTCAAGGTCTTTCAGGGGTTCGTCTTCTTCTTGCGGGTGGGTGAAAATGTTTGCGTTTTCGTAATTTGTGTTGATTATGTCCAGCCCTTGAATCCTCATTTTGGCTTCTGTTTCGGACGGCTGGATTTTTATGGCGTTTTTGTAGTGATATTTTGCTCTTTTTACATCGTCCATTTTTTCATAACAAATTCCGAGCATAAGATTTGTATTATAATCAAGCCTGTACCCGTTAGAGTATGCATCGCCGTAGTATTTTATTGCATCGTCAAAATCTCCGTCCTGAAAGAACGTTTTTCCCAGATAATAGAGCACTTTCGGGTTAGATTCGTTGAAATTCAGGGCAATAAACAGATTATTTTTAGCTTTTCTGATATCGTTTTGAATCAGCGCAATTCTAGCCCTGCCAATAAGAGCGTCAGCGTTTGAGATATCGATTTTGTTGGACTGGTAATAAAAATATTTTGCTGCGTTCAAAAATCTGTCCTGATCGGTTTTGTCGGGAAGTTTTTCGTAATAATTGAGAATTTTGTCCCCCAGCCGTGCAAAATGTTCGGCATTTTCAGGCGGAGCGTCCTGAATTATGGATGCATGACCGCTGTATGTTTCTGCAAAAGCATTTTCGCCTCCGGAAAAAGCCGTAAGCATTAAAATAAAACTTAAAATCAGGATTGCTTTTTGTGCGAAATTCATATTTTTATTATATCATTATTTTCCCGGATAACCCCGCAAAAAATTTTTTGTCCGGTTTTTAATCATTTGTATAGACAAAGGAGAGAGTCATGGCAATCCAAAAAACAGAGTTTTCACCCTCATTCAAGGCAGGATATGTAATCAAAGGCAAATATGCGGATATTAAAAAATTTGAAAAAGTTTTTGTTGACGCATTTCAAAAAACAGTGGAAAAACCCGTTGCAATAAACGGAAAAACCTACTCAATGCCCGTAACTGAAATACGGGATAAAAAGAATTTTTACCTTTTTAACGATACTTTTGTAACTGATGTTAAAACCGCTAAAAATGAAGTGGCAAGGCTGTTTGTAACGAACGAATCCGTGCAGCCTTTAATCGCATACAGAAATCTTAAAAAGCCTTATGCAAATTTCGACAGATCTTTTGCAAGCAGTGTGTCTGAAACTTTTGATAAAGCTGCAAAAAAATCAAACGAAGCGCTGCAATCACTTATAAATAGTACAAAAATGAAACTTTCCGGCGTTTTTAATAAAGAAGAAGCGGCAAAAGTAGCGATAATTGATGCAAAAGACGCATTAAAAGCCGCTGAAGAAAACAGATTCGATTTTGTAAACGGAAAAATCGGTTAATTTAAAACTAAATAAAATTATTCTAAACGGGGCAAAGAATTTTTGCCCCATTTTCTTTGAAAATTCATCTTAATAAATCACAACAATACATATTATAACACTGCTGAATTATGTTATAAATATATATGTAATTAGAGCAAAAAATTGACAAAAACAGGAGTAAAAAGTTGGAATTCGAGCCGGTCAGTTTTTACGTTTCGGCATTGCTGCTGCTGGGCAGTACAGCGGGGGTAATTTTTGCTCCGAGAATGTTTCTTGCATTGATAAGCCTGTTTTTTGCTTTTTTCTTTACGGGCGTGATGTGTTTTATGCTCTGCGCGAAATTTATTGCGGGTTTTGTGTTTGTGCTTGGCGCTCTGGTGCTTTGTCCCGTGATTTTTCTGCTTATGAAGAAAATCAACCGCTGGAACCTCCCGCTGAAACTTTCGGGCGTGTTCAAAATCGTTGTAAGCTCTATAGTGCTGACGGTTTTCGGGGTGATTGCCTGTTTGTTTGTTAAAGAAGAATTCAGCAATTCACTGTTTAACATTTTTAATTTTGTAAATGAAAAATCCCAGGATACAATGACATTTTCCGGGCATGTTTTCCCGCTTCACATAGTTTTGATTCTGACATTTGCTGCGATTATCGTTATACGCGGAATTTTGACCGCTTCAGCGGACGGGGAGGATGTAAATGATTGATTCTTTGCTGCAAATCGGACTTTTACACTTTCTGGCGGTTGCAGGACTGATGTTTTTGCTGGGGATTGCGGGCATAATTATTTCAAGAAATCTTTTGAGGATAATAATGTCAATGCTTCTCGTATCAATGTCTATAGTTATGAATTTTGCGGCTTTCGGGGCTTTTTGTGACAGGTCGTTTTTGAATGCAAATTTAATTTGCTTTTTCTTTGTTTTGATTTCTGCTGTGCAAATTGCGGTTGCTCTGGCAATATTTTTCAGAATCTACCAGTCAAACGAGTACCTTGATATTGAAAAGATTAAGGAGAATTAGGTGCGGTTTTTTATTGATAATATAAATTTAATGCTGTTTTTACCTGTTTTTGTATGCTTTATCGCTGCGGCAAACGGTTTGACAGCAAACAGGTTTGATAAAAAGCTTGTTTCTTCGTTGAGCCTGTTTGTTTCTGCAATCTGTCTTGTTTTTGCGGCTGCGGGGTTTGTTGATTCAGGAGGAAACCCTGTTTCTATCGAGTCAAACCTGCTCTGGCTCTCGAGTGAGAGCGCAAATTTCTATCTTGGCACGCTTGTTGATCGGACATCGGTTATTTTTCTGCTTTTGAGCGCGGCTGCGGCACTTTTGATACAGATTTTTGCTTATATGAAAATGTGTACGAGCGAAAATTACAACAGACTTGTTTTTTACCTGAATCTTTTTGCCTTCGGGCTTTTCGGGGTTTTTCTCGCGCCGAATATTCTTCAGGCGTATATTATGTGTGAGGTTACGGGAGCAGCTTCGTATTTGTTGATAAATTTTGATTTTTCAAACAGAAACGAATCACGCGCAGCAATAAAATCCTTTATTTTTAACAGAATAGGCGATTTGACGCTTCTTTTCTGTGTTTTGACCATCCTTTATTTTTCAGTCACTTACAACCAGCTTTTTGACGCAAGAAGTCTGGCGTTTACGAATATGGATTCGATTGCGGCTAATGTAAATTCGCTGATGAGTGACCCTGTTTATACTGCTTTTTGTTCGATTTTGATATTTGTTATAATTATGAAGTTTATGCAGGCGTTCATTTATATTACGTTTGAACAAACAGAGCGAACACCGCTTTCACGGGTGATTTTTACGCAAAATGCGTTAATTTCATTAATCGGAATTTATTTATTTTTGAGATTTGATGTTTTCTTTTTCAATCTGAGCCACAACTGGGTTTGGGCGGTATTTATAATTGCTTTTATCTTTGTTCTCACAGGCTTTGCAAACAGGGTTTTTGTTCCGCTGTGTAAAGCAGCTGCTTGGTTTGAGAAATACGTTGTCGATTCGGTAATTGGATTTGTTGAATTGTTCATGAGGGGCGCATCGTTTCTCTGCTGCCGGTTTCAAGCAGGGACTTTTCAGACGTATTTGATTTATTCTCTCATTGGTTTGATAACGATTTTTGTTTTTGTATTAGGATTTTACCTTTTGATGGTGAAAATATAAGGGAGGGGAAGAATGTTATCGTTAATAGGGCTCATATTTGCACCGCTTATTGCCGCCGGCATAATTCTTTTCCCTAAATTTCCGAACCATCAGGTAAAAGTAAGAAGATTTGCAAAATCCTTTGCAGGTTTGCATTTTATTTATTCGCTTTTGTTTTTGCTTTTCTTTGATACAGGCATGTACGGGATGTCTTTTGAAAAGGAGCTTACATTTTTCGGGATGACCTGGTTAAAAAGCCTTGGGATCAGCGCGAAGTTCGCTGTTGACGGCGTTGCGCTGCTTATGGTTATTTTAACCTCATTTGTTGTCCTGATAACGCTTGTTATAAGCAAAATCCACATAAGGTCGAAACATAAACTGTATTATTCAATGGTTTTTCTCTTTGAGGCAGCGCTTCTGGGGATATTTTGCGCAAAAGATATGTTTTTGTTCTTTGTTTTCTGGGAGCTTTCGTTGATTCCTCTGTATTTTCTGGTTTCCCAGTGGGGAAATTCGGAGGCGAGGGCTGCTGCGATGAGGTTTACGCTTGGCTCCTTTGCTGCAAACATGCTGATGTTTTTTGCAATGCTCATACTTTATTACTATAACTTTGCGGTGAGCAATGTGATGACTGCGAATATTGAATCCTTAAGTATGGACGAAAAAATCTACCCTTTGTGGTTTCAGATAATGGTATTTTCCGGATTTTTGGCGGCTTTTGCGATAAGGGTTCCTTTTGCGTTTCTGCATAGCTGGTTTCCGGATATACAAAGCAAAGCAGCGGCTCCAGTCAACATTCTAATCTCGGGAATCCTCTTCGGAACGGGTGTTTACGGGCTAATCAGGTTTAATATGCTTGTTTTCCCATCTATTTTCAAGATTTTTGCTCCTGTGCTTATGGTCTGGGGCGTGGTAAATCTTTTTTATGCAGGTGCTCTGGCTATTGCGCAGTCGGAAATTAAAAAAATCGTTTCTTATGCAAACATTGCAAGCTCTGGATTTGTTATGCTGGGGCTGGGATCTTTGACCCAGATTGGTTTTAACGGGGCTGTCTTTATGACAATTTCTGCGGGAATAGTTTTTGCTGCGTTTTTTGTTCTTATTTCGTCTATCCAGTTCAGAACAAAAACGACTTATATCACTGCTTTGGGTGGGCTCGGGGAGGTTATGCCGAAATGTATGTATTTTGCATTGATAATCTCTTTTTGTGCAATCGGGGTGCCGTTTTTGATGATGTTTGCACCAAAGCTTATGATTCTCACCGGAGCAATGATTTCAGATCTGGAAAATGACTTGCTGGTAAAATTGTGTGCGATTGCGGGAATGGCTGCTATTGCAATGTCTGCGGGCTATGTGCTTTATTTCTTTTACCGAGTATTTTGTTCGGTTTTGCTGGAACAGTGGAAAAAATTAAAAGATTTGAGCCCTCAGGAGATTAGTGTTTTGTCGGCATTGACTGCTGTTATTATTTATTTTGGAGTTTATCCGATGAGTATTGTCCAGATTTATCAGTCGGTTGCGGGAATTCTTCAGGATATATTGCAGGTTTGACAAGGATTTAGGTTGTATGGAAGTTTTGATAAAAGATATTGCGAATACTTATTTACCCG
>URHD01000020.1 GCA_900547585.1 uncultured bacterium
CTATCCATGTGAATACTTATCGAAAATGAATAACAAACGAAAAATGAAGAAATACATCTTTTCGCTTGTCTGCCTGTGCTGCACATTGCTGCCTGCCCTTGAAGGACAAGCTCATGAATATCCTAATCATCCCGAATTACGTAAGTCAGATGCCAATATCGTTGGCCATATTCTTGATAAAAATACAAAAGAGCATTTACCCTATATTACAGTTGCCTTGAAAGGTACGACCATCGGAACTGTGACCGATGCTACCGGGCATTATTTTTTGAAGAATCTTCCCGAAGGTAATTTTGTGCTGGAGGTCAGTTCGGTGGGATATAAAACCGTCAGACGGAATGTGACGCTGAAGAAAGGGCGTACATTGGAAGAAGATTTCGAGATAGAAGAAGATGCAGTTGCCTTGGATGGCGTAGTAGTATCTGCCAATCGTAACGAGACTACCCGTCGCCTGGCTCCGACACTGGTGAATGTGGTGGATCTGAAAATCTTTGAGAATACCAATTCTACGACTTTGGCGCAAGGCTTGAGCTTTCAGCCGGGTGTTCGTGTAGAGTCCAATTGTCAGAATTGCGGTTTCCAGCAAGTGCGTATCAATGGACTGGATGGCCCTTATACGCAAATCCTGCTCGATTCCCGTCCCATTTTTAGTGCGCTTTCCGGTGTGTATGGTATCGAACAGATTCCTGCCAGCATGATAGAACGTGTGGAAGTGATGCGTGGAGGCGGCTCGGCACTGTTCGGCTCATCTGCCATTGCCGGTACAATCAATATCATCACCAAAGAACCGATGCGCAACTCTGGTATGTTATCTCATACGATTACGGGAATTGGCGATGGCGACGTTTTCGACAACAGTACGGCATTGAATGCGTCTCTCGTGACGGACGACCAGCGTGCAGGTCTGTATATCTTCGGTCAGAACCGCCACCGTTCTGCGTATGACCATGACGGCGACGGATATTCCGAAATACCCAAATTGCACGGTCAGACAATTGGTTTCCGTTCGTTCCTGAAAACAACGACTTATTCGAAACTTACTTTTGAATATCACCACATGGAAGAATTCCGCAGGGGAGGAGACTTATTGAACCGCCCGCCTCATGAAGCGAATGTGGCGGAGCAGACCGAACACTCAATCAATGGCGGAGGACTGAAGTTCGATTATTTCTCCCCTAACGAGAACCATCGTTTCAATGTGTTTGCATCTGCACAGCATATCAATCGCGACAGCTATTATGGTCCAGGTGACAGAGACCCTTTGGATGCTTACGGAAACACCACTGACTTGAACTGGATGGCAGGCTCACAGTATGTCTACAGCTTCGGCAAATGCATCTTCATGCCTTCCGACCTGACTGCCGGAATAGAGTTCAATCAGGACAAACTGGAAGATAACATGTGGGGATACAACCGCACGGTAGACCAGAAAGTGAATATCGGTAGTGCTTTCCTTCAGAACGAATGGAAAAATGATCATTGGGGATTCCTGATTGGCGGCCGTTTGGATAAGCATAATCTGATTGACCATGTGATATTCAGTCCGCGTGCCAACTTGCGTTATAATCCGACAGAAAACATCAATCTTCGTTTTAGTTACTCATCCGGCTTCCGTGCTCCGCAGGCTTTCGACGAAGATTTGCATGTGGAAAATGTAGGCGGTAATGTAGCGATGGTTGAACTGGCGGATAATCTGAAAGAAGAAAGATCACAGAGCTTGAGTGCTTCGGCAGATATTTATCATCGTTTTGGTGCGTTTCAGGTTAACTTCCTGGTAGAAGGATTCTATACAAAGTTGTCGGATGTTTTTGCCCTTACCGACGGAGAGGTAGTGGATGGAATTCTGACACGTACCCGTCACAATGCATCAGGAGCGCAAGTTCTGGGATTGACACTGGAAGGAAAGATGGCTTACCTGAATAAAATCCAAGTTCAGGCGGGAGTCACTCTGCAACAGAGCCATTACAGCAAACCGCACATCTGGAACAAAGAAGCTCCGGCGGTGAAGAAAATGATGCGTACGCCAAATACTTACGGCTATTTTACAGCAACCTACACCCCGATAAAACCGTTATCTATCGCTCTTTCCGGTACCTATACCGGTTCGATGCTGGTTCCCCACGAGCCGGTTCCGGGATTCCTTGAAAATCCGATAACGGTGAATACCAAAGACTTTTTCGACATCGGTTTGAATATTTACGCGCACAAAGGAGTTTTTGTCCGCATTCGCCCATCTGCTGTAGTCTATATCCCGCTTTTCCAATGCAATGCGGGTATGAATGTTCTGATTAAGCGAATCCAGTATTTCTCCGGTGGATTTTTCGGGATTTTTTTTGATTAGGTCAAATAATTTGCTGAAATTTTCTTGAAAATCATACTGGGCCATAAAAAGGCTCGCAAAATACTTGCTATGCTCTAGATTCAGTCGTTCTGCAGCTTTTTTATCATATTCGCAGCCCAGATAGTTGTATAACTTTTTAGAAACGAATTCATTAAACGCTTCTTTTTCCTGTGGGGTTTTCGGGTTCATTTTTTTGAGAAAATCTTCAAAATATTCGGTGTGGCCGTCGTATGTTGCGCTAAGCATAACGAGTTTTTGAATAATTTCTTGCGGATCTTGAATACTGTTCTGTACAAGCTTTTTACAGGCTTTATCCGCGTCATTCACCGATTTTATCGCTTTTTTTACTTCATCTGAAAGGTTTTCTTTAAGAAATTGCTGTGTTTGAGCGTGCAAAGTCTTGATTTTTGCGGTTTTTTCTTTGATTTGTTTTTTCAAATCCCGGATTCTCGCCTCTGAGCCTGCTTTTTGTGAAAGCTCCTTTTTAAGGACGGAAATTTCGGCGTTGAGCGATTGGATTTTTTCGTTATTTTCGTTTTCGAGACTTTTTTGTTCGGGAGTTTTCGAGTTTTTGATTATTTCTTTTGAATAATTAATAATTCCCTGAAATGCTTGATAACGTTCGGAATTTTCGGGGTTTGTGATTCTCAACAGCGGTTGAATTTGTTCATTATTAGAAAGAGCGCTGAAGAGCGAGGCGATTGACTGGATAATATTTTCAAAATTCTCCAGTTTCATTGAAAAAGCGCTTATGATTGCATTTTTCCCCGCAAGGCGCGTGGCTTCTTCAATAATTTTTATGTTATTGAAGAAAAATCTTTCAATTTCTTCGTCGCTCAAGTCCTCAAACGTCTGACGCAGCTCCTGTTTGTGGTTTTTTGCCTCGTCTAAGATTTCTATGAAAAGCTTTGCGCCCTCGCGGTCAAAAGATTTATAAGTTTGATTGTAAAAATTTGTTATGATTTTTTCGGGTGATTCGTAGCCTTTTTCCATCAGATTTTCAAAAAATTTGCAGTTTTCTTCATTGATTTTGTTGTTTTTTGCGTCATTTATGCAGCTGGCGATTATTTTTAGCGGTTCTTTGTTCGATTCAACCAGTTTGTAAAACTCTTTTAATTTTTTTGCGGCTTTAAAATTGTAGCTTCCATCGTCGGTTTTTAGGTTGTTGATTATTATATTGTAAAGCTCGGTCCTGAAACTATCATTCCAGAGATCTTTGTATATAATCAGCCTGTTTTTGTCTAAGCAATCTCCGGCGTAGTCATAACATTCAAGAAAAGTTCTTAGTGTGCGATATCTTCCGGGTCCTGATGTGCCGAATTCGTCAGATAGCGCGTTAAAATCAGCAGCTAATTTTTCATTTAGCGGTTTTTTTGCGGAATTTTTTGTGAGTGTGAGAATCTTTCTTATATTTCGGGTATCATAGCCTTTTGCGGAAAGCGAAATTATAAAATCGGCTGTTTTTTCATCGACAATGCCGTTTTTTGCCGCTATGTTCATAATAAATGTTATATTATTTTCAAATGTGTTTGCAAGCTCCTCAACCGGAAATGCGCGATTCAGGAAATCAGCGGTTTCGGGAATGAAATTTCCTCTGGAATCTTTGCTGTTTTTGAGCACGTTTTTTACCAAGGGGCAGAAAAATGAGTAAAAATTCCATTTTTTAATGCTGCTTTTGTCCGGTTTTTGGAACTCATCAATGGATTTTGAAATAAAATCCAGCGCGCTTTCACAAAATTTGCCGTCTTTGTTTTTACATTTGCGAAGAATCAGCGAAGCCATGTCATCTTTGTACATAAAACGGCTGCCAGTTTCTATATTTTCCAGTTTTTCGAGGATTTCGTGAGCTTTTTTCATGCATTTTGGATTTTCATCCTTGCAGATATTTTTTAATGTCGGATTGTTAACAAGTTTTTTCTCCCCTTTAAAAGCCGGATTTGTCCTTGTAAAAGTGTCATTTTGCAAAGATTTTATCGGGCAAAATGTGTGCGCATTTTGTCCTGCGGCGGGTTTGTAATTTGTATAAGCCAACGGGGGGATAATTTTCATATTTTTTGTAAAACATGGACAAAAAATAATTTGCCATGCCTCTTTCGCGGAGCAAGTATGGTGGGAATAGCGCAGCGTTTCCCACCGCAAGGATTTTGCGCTTGATAACCGGTGGGAATCGCCGCGAAGAATGAAAAATGGATTCCAAAATCCTTGTTTGGGCTATTCCCACCCTACGGTGAAGCAAATAGCGTAGATTTCGCGTTTGATATCTGTTGGGCTAAAAGCATAACCTACGTTCTTTCAAAGTAAAAGTAAAAATTGGTTTATTTTTCGACCTATTCCAGCGAAGCGAATCGAGGCGGAAAATAAATTAATTTTTCCTTTTACGCCTTTTCATCCAGCCGGCAACAATTAATCAATCGAGAAAATGTCTTTCAAATCTTCATACGTGAGCGATTTTCCGATGTTTCTGTCAACAGAAATTACGCTGTCAACGAGGTCGCGTTTTCTTGACTTGAGTTTTTGGATTTTTTCTTCAACAGTGCCTTTTGTAATCATCCTGTAAACGAAAACTTTCTTCGTTTGCCCGATTCTGTACGCACGGTCGGTCGCCTGATCTTCAACAGCAGGGTTCCACCACGGGTCGTAATGGATTACGTAATCCGCACCTGTGAGATTGAGCCCTGTGCCGCCGGCTTTTAAGCTGATAAGGAAAATCGGGATTGTCGGGTCGGAATTGAACCTTTCGACAACTTCCTGACGGTTTTTCGTGCTTCCAGTAAGGTATTCGTGCTTGATTCCGGCGCGCGTGAGCCATGCTTTGATGATATCGAGCATGTCAACGAACTGGCTGAACAGAAGCACGCGGTGTTTTTCCGAGATAATTTCCTCGAGCATAACTTTAAGCTGCTCGAACTTGCCGGATTCTTTGATTCCCTTGATGTTTTCCTTGTCGTAAAGTTTCGGATGGCAGCATATCTGACGCAGGCGTAAAAGTGCCGAGAAAATTGACATTCTGCTCTTTTCGATACCATTTTGTTCGATACTTTTGAAGAGTTCTTCTTTTGTAGAATCCAGAACCTCCATGTAAAAGTCTTTTTGCTCCGGCGTGAGCTCGCAGTATGCGACGTTTTCGATTTTGTCGGGTAAATCTTTTGCAACATCGCGTTTCATACGGCGCAGAATGAACGGATAAATCTGCGATTTGAGGCGTTTTTCGACTGTTTTGTCCTCGCGCTCGGTAATCGGGGTTACGTAGCGGTAATTAAATTCTGACTTATCAAAAAGGAAGCCGGGCATTAAAAAGTCAAAAACCGACCACAATTCTTCAAGCCTGTTTTCAATCGGCGTGCCGGAAAGGGCTAGTTTGTGCTTGCAATTCAATTCTTTAACCGTTTGTGCGGTCTGGGAGTCGGCGTTTTTAATATTTTGGGATTCGTCAAGGATTACGTAGCGGAATTCGTGCTTTTTGAGCTTTGCAATATCGCGGCGAACCAGTGCGTAGCTTGTTATAACAACATCGTATTTCGGAATTTCCTTAAAATGTTCTTTTCTGTCTGTACCTGTCAATTTCAGGCAGCTCAAGCCCGGAGCAAATTTTTCGATTTCATTTTCCCAGTTGAAAACGACAGATGTCGGGCAAACAACCAGTGATGGCGCTTTTTTGTCCTTTTCTTTTGCTTTTTGGAGCAAAGCAAGCGCCTGAAGCGTTTTCCCAAGCCCCATGTCATCCGCCAGAATGCCGTTCAGCCCGTACTGATAAAGGAACCAGAGCCAGCCAAACCCCCTTGTCTGATATTCGCGGAATTCGGCGTTTATGCCTTTTGGAAGCGACGGAACATCCATATTTGAGAACGTCGAAATCTGTTTCCAGAATTTTGAGAACTTCCGGCTCATTTTGGGCTTTATTCCGAGGTTTTCCATCTCGGAAAGAAGTCCTGCGCGGTATGTTTTTACGATATATTTGTTTTCTTCGTTGCGATAAACATCAAAAGTGTTAAATGCACGCATTAACGAATAAACGTTCATCGTCGGAACTTCCACAAATCCGAGATTTTTGATTCTGACGTATTTGTTACCCTCAATTGTAAGGTTGTAAACCTCGTCAAACGGGATAATTTCCTCGCCGACCTTGCCGTAGAGCTCGACTTCAAAGCTATCGGTGGAATTCAGGCAAAAATCAATATCTGCGACGAGTTCAAAGGGTTTTGGCGTCATTTTGAAGAACGACATATCGTCTTTTTCTTCAAAAACCCAGCCCTCGCCCGCCTGTTTTATGTAATAGTTTATAAAATCGATTGCGTTTTCTTTTTCTAAAGCGAGGTTATTTGTCTGCATTGGTGCAAATTTGCAGGCGATGAGCATTTGATAAGCGATTTCTTCATGCTGAATGTTTCTTTTTACCCAGTAAAGCAGGTCTTCTTTGGGTTTTTTGATGGTTACGTAGGGTGTTTTATCCGTATGTTTGGAATATGGCACCCTTGTACCGTCATAATCGAACTCCAGAGAGGCTTTTAAAGAGCCGTCGTAATCTAGCCCCATTGTGACGATGTTCGTAGGCGGTTTTTGTTCAAGGCAAAGCTTTTCAATGTTTTCTGCAACCTCGACTTTCATCACTTCGCGCAGTTTTGGCAGTTCTTCAAAGATAAATTTTGCGCCGTCAGCGTCGCGTACATCCGTAAAGCTCGCTTTTATCAAATTTTGGGGGAGTGCGCTTACGGGAGTGGTTGTCGGGAAGATAACGTTTTTGTACCTGCCCCATTTCAGGTGGCGTGAGAAATATCTGACCTCTTCAAACGGGTAAGAGTCACTTTTGTCGGGACGTTCCCAGTAAAGTGAAAGCAAAACATTGCCCACCATCGAAAAATTCACCGAAAGTCCAAGCGTCCATTCGTTATCGTCGAATTTTAGCGTTTCTTTTGTTCTTCCGTCGATAACTTCTTCGGCTTTTGCGAGAAGCTGAAAAACTCCGTCGAATTTGTTAATCGGAATATCGTACCATCCGGCTTTTTTGTCAAGCCTTGAGCGCTGTAAAAGGAGCTGGAAAATTGAAACTTCGACTTTTTGTGCGTTGTTGAGTTCAAATGTCGGGTCAGAGCGCTGGATTTCAATCAAGGCGCGCAAAATCGCCTCGATATCTCTGATAACTTTGCCTTTTTCTCTATCCATAACCAGAATGGAGAAGAAATTCTGGCGTCTTTTTGCGTTAAAGTGGAAAATGTAGTTGCCCTGCGGATTTTCGGGGTGGGGAATGTTTTCGTCGGGGTATTGGGGATGGATTTTGTGGACACGTTCGAGATATTCGTCATAAATTTTGTCCTCAATGACTTTAAGCCCCACGGCAATCGAATGTTTGCACCATTCTTCTTTTAAAGGGCAGCTGCATTCAGCTTTTACGCCGGTTTTTGTAAAGGTAAGGCTGGTTTCGTATGAATCTTGAAAATTCCCTTTAACTTTTGCGTCAACACCTGCCAGTTTTGGTTCACACGAAAGCACCACGTCATTTTTGTGGCTTTCATATCCGCGCCTCCAGCTGCCGGGTGTTGCTTTGTCCTTAATGTACTTGTAGTTAAATTTACAAATTGCTGCCATAAATTTTCATAAAAATTCATTGCTCAAGCAAGTTTATTTGCCTGATAATGAACCAATCGAACCGCAAAAACAAGAGATTTTGCCTGTCCGCTAAACTTCGGGTGCGCTAAACAACTCACTAACTGCTACCCGAATAATAGTATGTCATGAAATCCTGAAAATGACAAGAAAATTATTTTTTAATATAAATAACTGTGATGAAATAATAAATAGTATTATATTTAAAAATAAAATGCCGAATTTATTCATCTGTTTATTTTATAAAAAAGTAGTACATCTGTATATTACCTACATACAGATTCTTTGTTTTCTTTGATAAGCCAAAAACTCAAAGAAAAATAACTTAACAAAGTCCCAGTTCCCGTGATTAACCAGAGAATTAGTGTTAAAAAGAGGCAGTTTGGAATTTCTTTGATAGGTTCAAGAGGGCTTTTCATCAAGTAAATTATTGCAGCCTCCAATGTAAAGAAAAATACGTCAAAAAGCAGTGATTTTGAAAGAACATTATCCTGAAATTCTTCATTATTTTTAAATTTTTCAAAAAAGTTATATGTATAACTGTCTTTTTTGCCTTTTTTGTAGAGAATGATGAAAATAAATGTTTTTAAAAGCCAAAACGAAATATATATTACTCCCGAACAGATTCCGATGATTGCAAACCAGATAGTTAGTGAAATTTTCAGATTAATTTCATCGCCAATAACCCATAGCAGATATATCATAATTATCATAGGATATTTCAGGATATTTGTGCCCATAATTAAATTTAAAATCAAAAAACTGAATTTGTTCATTTATTTCTCTTTTTCTCCGAAAATCTGCAGCGTTTATAATCATTGAGCCATAAATACAATGCTAAATAACTTACAAACACGCCCCCTCCTACAGCAAGATTGAGCAGAATTACGATAGGTATGTTGTCAACTATAGAAAATGTCTGGTTCGGATGCATTAATGCTTCAAGTCCCCAGAATGCCGCTTCTGAAATAATACACAGGATATCCAAAACTATTGAAAAGATAAAAACTTTGACCCTGAATATTTTATCATTTGCAAATTTTCTAAAAAAATTGTAAATATATGTGCTTTTATTGACTCTTTTGGCAAGGAAAATGAAAACAAATATTTTAAAGAACAAGACCATAATAAACAATAGAATGGCGATTCCGAAAGAAAGAATTTCAATATTCGGCAAGCTATTATCAATCATTGATGGCAACATAACCAGAAAATAAAATACGATGACAGGTATTTTAAATATATTTGAACTTAGAATGAAATTTAAGATAAAAAAACTACATTTTCCCATCTTTTCATTATAGATTTTTATGTACAATTGTCTATAGTGCACATGGGTAGTATTATAGTTGATTTATTCCTCTTTCATTTCATTTATATGCAAGTTTTTTTGCCAAAAATCGGATTTAAACCAAAATATTATGTAAAAAGAAATATAACTGGTCAATACGCCCCCGCCAAGGATAAGAAAAAGAACTACGGTGCTGGAAAAATCAAAATCATCTATATATAGCATTGCAAAGAATCCTATTATATCCGCTAACAAAGCGTATAGCAAAATTTTCATTCTAAAATTTTTGTCGATTAAAAATTTATTCAAAAAACTGTGAATATAACCAAATGGTGCTTTAAAAATATAAAGCAAAGGAAAAATCAGGATTTTAAATAACAGATAGCTTGCAACAGCAATCAAAAATGCAACTGCGAAAGCTGATGCGTCAAGAAATTCAGTTGGTTCCGGCAGTAAATCGCTAAATAACGGTACAATTGTATGCAAAAAAACTAAAAATCCTAAAACACCAAAAGCTAAAATAATTTGTATTCCAGCAAAAAGTGTGATTTCAAAAAATTTTTTGTATTTAGCTAAATTTTTTAGAAAACAGCTCAAAGAAAATTCATTTTCCATATAAAAAATTTTAGGTTATATTTCTAAAGTTGTAAATCACGCACATGGGTAGTTTTTAAATACTTTCCTTTGGAATTTTGATGTTTATAATTATGTAATAATTTTCCAGTGTTCCTTCGTTTTGTAATCTTTCACCCAATCTGCCGCGTACACTTTTTCTGCCGGGGTTAAAGTTATAGTAATCTTCTATACGCATTGTCAAGTTGCCCTCATTATCAAATTTTATATTTTTTATAACAGCGCCATGCAATGAATTATAAGTATCACCAGAATTAAATATAATTTCCTGGGTTGGCAGTGTTTCTTTTTTTCTTATGTTTTCTATATTGTTCTTTAAAAACATTTTGAAATCATTATCTGACATTATTTTGCTTGCCAAAGAGCTATTTTCGTTCAGAACAAGTACCTTGCAGTTATTTTTTTTAGATTCTGAAATTACGCGATTTCTTATTTCGTTTTCTAAATCCTTATTATTTAATTGACTTATACTTTCATACATTATTCCGTTTTTTTCAATGTATTCTTCATTATCATAATTTTTTGATGCAATCTTATAAAGTTCAAAAGATTCGGACAAATTATATGCTTTAGAATATAACATCCCTATGTTATCAATTATACGTTTTGGCGTATTATCTACAATATAATTTTCTGCTTTTGTTTTTAATGTAAAGTAAGTTTTGTGTATAATGTTCAATTTTTCTTTACCATTTTCAGATTTTGCACTTCTGTCAATTTCATTCTTTAAAACATTGATTTCATTTGCGATTTTTTGTCCTTCGTTTTTATTGATTTTTATTTTTTGTCTTGTTTGTGCAATTTTATTTTTATCTTCAGCTTCTAGATTATTTAAATTGTAAATTTCTTCTAACTCATCAATTTGATTGGTATATTTTTCCAAATCATTAACATACGCATCCACCTCATCCTGAAGCACCCTGACATCACCGAGAAGCTTTTCGAGCTCAAATTGGGCGCGTTTTCTGTCTTTTGCTTGTTCTCTGCGGATTTCTATGGGGTCGGTTGGGGTCGGAGATTCTTTTTGTACCAGATTTATCCAGCATTTGCAATTCGGATGAGGTTTTGAGGGGATTTCATCTGAGGTTTCGTAAACTGTGCCGTCCAATTTTTGACAAACCTCACATGCGCCCGCCTCGGTTTTCCATTCGTAATTAAATTCATTCTTTTCAACACTTCCGTATAATGTTTTCCCCATTTTTAATTCCTTTCATTAAACTTTTTTGTAATATTTACAATTTTTTCATCAGTGTTAATTTCAACAAGATTTTTGGTATGCCATAAATTGTTGTTTATTGCGCCCAGCCTGATAAACTGCGCAATTATGTTCACAGAATAATATCTCAACGCCCCCAGAAGCGCAGCGAGCGTTTTTTCGCCAAAATCGCCGTCTTCTTCGAGGCGGATAGTAGATTCTATAGCGGATTCTTTCTTGTAACCGTTCAAAAGGTTCAAACCGGTCTGAAAATCCATAATTGCCTGCTCTTTGCCGGTTTCTTGCACATATTTTGTTATATAATCGGCGAGTTCGGCAATTTTTGCTTCTTCTTCGGGTGAAATTTCCTCTGAATTCCCAATATTTCTGCTTTGAAGCTTTTTGAGGCTCTTTTCTTTCATTTTTAGGATTTTGTTCTTTAATTCGTCGTTGAACCTTTCAGAGTGCGGCTTTTGCGAGAATAGTTTTTCTGAAACCGTTTCAGGCGTTGTTTTTTCCATTTTCATGCTCCTTTTTTATCCATAATCCGTGATTGTACCAGATTTCGTTGAGCCATTTAGGTCAAATTTTCAATTTTTCTTACATAAAAGGGGCGATGTGCAAAATGCCTTAGATTTTTCTTTGTAGTGACTATGGAGGAGGCTTCATTAATCATGAATATTTGTTTCACAAAATGCCTTAGCCGGGGGAATCGGAACGGAAAAGAAAAATCTAAGGCATTTTGCATTTTTTACGCAGAACGGGCTTAGGTGCTGTAAAATAACCCCGTGCCGGATTTTCGAGGCAAACAATTTCATACGGGGCAATTTATTTTTTTAAAATGTTTTTATATATCTAAGGAAGTTCGTAATGGTGGACGTGATATGACTTTTGAATTTGAAAATATATCTATAGGTGTCGATGTTGAAGAAATAGAACGATTCGAGCGATACTCGAATGATAGAAACGCCCCGCTATTGAAGCGAATTTACAACGAGGGCGAGCTGGAATACTGTTTTAAAACGAAATTTAGCGCAAAACGCCTTGCTGCAAGATATTGCGCAAAAGAAGCCGTCTATAAAGCAATGTGCGCCCATGGCGTAAAGATTTTGAACCTGAAAGAAATAGAAATCTACCATGATTCTCAAGGTGTGCCCCAAATCCGTCTTTTGAATGGCATGAACAGTGATTTTGAGATAAAAGTGAGCCTATCTCATTCTCAAAAAACCGCTATGGCGCAGGTTATCGTCTACAAAGTGCCCGAAAAGAAAAAATCTATCTTCAAAAAAGTCAACAGCGACGGCACGTTGAAATTTTTGATTTTGTAATCGTAAAATGTTTTTTATCCGTCAGGTTTGCACCATTGAGCTCTCAAGTAGGGTGGGAATAGCTAAAACAAGGGTTTGGGAATGTATTTTTTAATCTTCGCAGCGGTTCCCACCGATTATCAATTGCGAAATTCTTGCGGTGGGAACCGCTACGCTATTCCCACCCTACTTACTACTTACTCCGGCGCAGCCGGTCATAATTTATACCAATTCTATGAAATCCTCACCGAAACCTCAAAAAACCGCTCCCACGGAAATTCATACGAGATTTGTGCGTAATTTGTACCTAGCTTCCTTGCAAGAAGCTTTTCAAAAGGCTTCATGACCTTTTTTAACTCTGCGGGGTCGGGCTCTTTTACGGTGTTTTTTAAATATTTTCTCAAATTCGCCTGATATGCCCAGTCATCCAAAAAACGCACCGTCTGAACCTTTTTGAACGCATCTTCGTTGTAATTTTTTGCAAAAAATTTAACCAGCGCACAACAAATCGCACTCCCGAGCGTGTTTCCCGTGGTGTTCCAGCCCGCATAACCGAGAAAATTGCTTTTGTAAAAGTCCTTTTCGGTCAAAGTGTTAATAAAATCGTTGTCCGCACCGTTAGCATTGAGGATATCCGCAATCAAAAACGGCTTTTGCGGCAACTCAAAATCGTCTTTGAACCCCTCAACCTCAACACCCATAACGAGTTCACCCTGAATATCGGGAAAATTGTTCACAAAAAGAATAATATCTGCTTCTTCAGGCGTTGCGGGGGTTGCTCCGGCTAGAAGAATCTGCCCTTTTACGGAATCTGCAACGGAAACATCTTCGTATTTTGAAATTTTGCCGCTGCTGTCCGGATTTGTGAAAAGAGGCGCAATTTTGAGCGTTTTTCCCCTGGTAATTATCCGGCTCAAAAGGCTCAAAGGGATTTCGTCTGCGCCGGTCTTTAAAAGAACATTTTTCAGCTCTTTTTCCTTAATAATCGCCTCAAATTTCCGGCATTCTTGAATGTTCAGCCCGAATTCCGCACAATCGTCCTTGGAAAGTACGAGCGTGTCGAAAATTCCGGCTTCTGCGTATTCAATGTAGCAGCAATTTATTTCAAAATTTCTTTTTCTCGTCAAAATGTAATCTTCTATAATTTCAGGCGGGACATCGGTTTTTGCCTCACCGTCTTTGGACAAATCCCACGAATATTTAAAGATTTTTTTGCCGTATTTTGACCAGTACTCTTTTTCTTCTTCGTTGATATTGTTGTTTGAAATTCGCATTATGCTGGAAACAGCGAGGATTTTAGCATTTTTGGATTTAAAAAGGTCAATAAACTTTTCTACACGGTTTTTTATTTCTGAGAGCGTTTCAGATGACCTTCTGGAGGGAATAAGCCCGCCATAAGCAATCGTATCAAGCGAAACCACCAGATAATCGATTTCGTGAATGCTCTCAATCCAGCTGTAAATCCCGTCAATACGCGAATTCTTCTTCAAGTCGCCCAGAAGCCATTTTGGCGGAAGAAAAAGCTCAATTTCCCCGTCAATCGCCGCAATATCCTGCGCCAGTTCGTAACAGACGGGTCGATTGTCAATTGGAATGAAAGCAATTTTCTTTTTTTCAGACATATTTTCCTTATCTTTTTCTCTTTTATGCCGTTTGTCCTGACCGGTGCTGTTGGGCTGAAAGCCCAACCTACTCCCTCTTCAATGGGTGGCGGGTGTGTTGTGCCGCAAGATTTTATTAATTTTTTATATTAATAAACTGATTTTCCCTTGAAATCGCCACTTTTCCCGAGCGCACAAGCTCTTTTATCCCAATCGGGCGCAAAAGCTCAATAAGCGAGCGAATCTGGCGCGAATCTCCAACAGCCTGAATCGTATAAGTTTTCGGTGAAACATCAATAATCCTTGCCTGAAAAATTTCTGCAATCCTCAAAAGCTCGGAGCGGTCTTTGTCCTGCGCATTTACCTTGCAAAGAATGATTTCTCGCTCAACAATGTCTTCGTTTTTGAAATCGAGCACTTTTATGACCGGAATAATCCTGTTGAGCTGCTTGGTAATTTGTTCGAGCACCTTTTCATCGCCGTTTATGACGATTGTCAGCCTGGCGTATTCGCCCTCGCAGGTCGGAGCGGCTGTTATGCTTTCTATGCTGTATCCGCGGGAGCTGAAAAGGCTGCTTATACGTGAGATTATCCCCGCTTCATCTTTTACCATTACTGAAATTATGTGGCTCATTCAAAATCCTTTATTTTTTAACTAATTGGGCTGTCGTTCGACAAAAGTACCTGATTTATCGGTTTTCCCGCCAATACCCACGGATAAACCATCTCAAACTCCTCGACCACAAAGTCGATGAACACCGGCATGCGCGATTCTATGGCTTTTTGCAGCGCGGGGATGATTTCTTCTTCTTTTGTAACCCTGATTCCCATTGCACCGTATGCTTCTGCGACTTTTACAAAGTCAGGGCCGGAGATTTTTGTTTCAGAATAGTGCTTGTTGAACAGTTTTTCCTGCCACTGGCGCACCATGCCGAGATAACCGTTGTTGATAATCGCAACAATAACCGGAATACCATATTCCACGCAGGTTGCAAGCTCCTGAATGTTCATCTGGATGCTGCCGTCGCCCGCAATGTCGATTACGATTTTTTCAGGACAAGCAATTGCCGCTCCAATTGCAGCAGGATAGCCGAAACCCATTGTTCCCAGCCCTCCGGACGTTATGAATCGCCTTGGCTCCTCAAATTTATAAAGCTGTGCCGTCCACATCTGGTGCTGGCCGACTTCTGTGCAAATTACCGTGTCTTTGTCTTTTGTGTATTCGTAAATTTTCTGAATAACCGTGAGCGGACTTAATTTATCCGAGTTGCAGGCAGGGAGCGCGCGTTTTTTCTTCCATTCGTTGATTTGTTCAAACCAGATTTGTTTAACTTCGTGATTTGTTTCGTATTTGTTGTTGTTAAATTCGTTGAGCATTGCATTGAGGACGTTTTTCGCGTCGCCTACAATCGGAATATCGACCGGAACGTTTTTACTGATTGAGCAAGGGTCGATGTCGATGTGGATGATTTGTGCGTCTTTTGCAAAACGCTTCAAACATCCGGTAATTCTGTCGTTGAAACGTGTTCCGATGGCAAAAAGAACATCGCAGTTGGAAACGGCATGGTTTGCCCAGTAATTTCCGTGCATGCCGAGCATTCCAAGCGATTTTTCACGGCTTGCGGGGTATGCGCCCATCGCCATGAGCGTGTTAGCAACGGGAATGTTCAATTTTTCTGCAAGTTCTGTTAATTCTTTTTCCGCACCGGACGCAACAACGCCGCCTCCGGCAATAATCATCGGGCGTTCTGCCTCGCAAAGCAGCTCTAGCGCTTTCACAATCTGGCGCGGATGTCCGTTATAAGTCGGATTATAGCCGGGAAGATGAACTTTTTCCGGATAAACGAATTTTGTTTTTTGAGAAAGAATATCTTTGGGCAAATCGATTACGACAGGGCCGGGTTTTCCGGTTGTAGCGATGTGAAACGCTTCTTTTATAATTCTTGGAAGCTGGGTTACGTCGTTTACGAGATAGTTGTGTTTGCAGCAGGAGCGTGTGATTCCAACGATGTCGGCTTCTTGAAAAGCGTCGTTTCCTATCTGGTCAAGCCCGACCTGACCTGTAAAAACGATTATCGGATAGCCGTCATAATAGGCGTTTGCGATTCCGGTGATTGCGTTGCATGCGCCGGGGCCTGAGGTTACGAGTGCGACGCCGGGTTTTCCGGTTATTCTTGCATAACCCTCTGCTGCGTGGATTGCTGCCTGTTCATGGCGGACGAGATAGTGTTTTATCTCATTACAATGATAAAGCGCCTCGTAAATAGTCAAAATGACTCCGCCCGGATATCCGAAAATCTCTTTTACCCCCTCTTTTTTCAAGCATTCGAGGAAAATTTCCGCTCCGCTTAATATATCTATCATTTCCGTGGTTTGTGCCATTTTGTACTCCGTTTTTTGTTGATATAAGAACTATTCTAGCATTTTTTAGTATTTTTTAAAAGTATTTTTACATAGCTCGGGTGAGTCAACCAGAAAGTAGGGTGGGAATAGCGCAGCGGTTCCCACCGCAGGGTTTTTAGACTTGATGAATGGTGGGAACCGCCGCAAGGATTAAAAAATACATTCCAAGGCCCTTGTTTTGGCTATTCCCACCCTACGCGGACGAAAATCCTCCGAACAAGTGAGTAGGGTGGGAATAGCGCAGCGGTTCCCACCGCAAGATTTTTGCGCTTGATGAATGGTGGGAACCGCCGCAAGGATTAAAAAATACATTCCAGGACCCTTGTTTTGGCTATTCCCACCCTACGGGGAACGAAAATCCTCCGAATATGCCAAATTATCCCTTTTCCAGCAAACAAAGCGATTCAATATGATAAGAATGGCAGAACATGTCAAACGGCTGAATGTATTTAGCCCTGAACCCATTTTCTTCAAGGTATTTTATGTCGCGAGCGAGGGTTGCGGGATTGCAGCTTACGTAAATTATGGCTTTTTTTGTCAGCGCTGCAGCAAAATCGAGCGATTCCTTTTCGCAGCCCTTTCTCGGAGGGTCTAAAAGCGTGATATCAAAGCTTCTGCCCTCATTTATAAGGTTTTCAAAAATCTTTTTCGCATCGCCGTTAAGGATTTCCATATTTTGTGCGTTGTTGAGCCTTGCATTCTCTAAAGCGTCTTCGGAGGCGGATTTGCATTCTTCAACGGAAACGATTTTTGCTGCGCTCTCTTTTAAATACACCCCGAAGCTCGAAACTCCTGAATATGCGTCCAGAACAAGGGATTGCGGGTAATTTTTTTCAATAATGTCTTTTACCGTGTCAAAAATATTTTTTGCCGTGCCCGTGTTTACCTGAAAAAAGCTGTTTGCGCTGATTTTGTATTCGATTTCGCCGATTTTTTCAAAATAAAACCTGTTTCCGCAAATGCAGCGCGTGTCGTTTGAAAGAATTACGTTGGTTTTTGCGGTGTTGTAGTTTATGCAGACGCCTTTTATGTGGGCGAATTCTTTTGTGAGTTTTTCAGCGAGTTTTTTGAATTTTTCGCTCAATTTTGTATCATTAACCGCAAAAATCACAAGACATTCGTTTTTTTCCATGCTGTAACGGATAACAATGTGCCGGAGCTCGCCTTTGTGCGTTTTTTCGTTGTAACCGCTGATTCCGAGCTCCTGAGCGGCTTCTTTTGCAAAATTTACGATTTTTCCTGTGATATTTGGCTGAATCGGGCAGAATTTCACGTTTATAAGCTCATGCGTACCCTTTTTGTAGTAACCGGCTAGCAGGCGTTTTGAAACTTTTGTTTGCGCAACCGGATATTGCACTTTTGAGCGGAATTCGCGTGTTTTCGGGCTTTTTATAACCGGTTTGACCTCGATTTCGCGTCCGGCGAGCTTTTTTACGGTTTCTGCGACGATATTTCGCTTTTGGTCAAGCTGAAAATCGTAATCAATAAACTGCCAGCCGCACCCGCCACAGGCATTGTGAATCGGGCAGAACGGTTTTACGCGGTGTGGCGAGGGTTCTTTTATTTCAATCAGCTTTGCCCTTGCAAAATGTTTGTTAACAACCGTGATTTCCGCTTCCACAACATCTTCGGGGCAGGTGTTTTCCACAAAAAAGGAGAAACCGTCTATTTTCCCGAGCCCTGCGCCCTCATAGACGAGCTTTTCGATTTTCAAACTGACTTTATCGCCCTTTTTCATTATATTTTGGCACACTTATCTTCGATTGCTTTGTCAGTGTTGATTTGAGTTACGCCGTGAACGGTTTTGCCCCAGTCCATGGTCTTTTTGCAGAAAATTATTTTAAAAACAATAACAATAGCCACAGGGAACCATATTCCCGTGAAATAAAGACCAGTTAGGATTGACTGGATGAACGCGTCTTTGTTGGAAAGGTGATTGTATTTTTTTGCGCTGTAAACAAATCCGATAATGAAGAAAATACAAACAAGAACCGCAACCGAAAGCGATGAAAGTATGCAATTTGGCGCGTCTTTGACGAATTTGAACGCCTGAAAGCAGATTTCTGAAATCATCCAGAACGGAAGCAAAAATTCTGTAATATATGCAATCATATCAATACTTACACGAAGTGACATGTCTTTTGAGAAAAGCACGCCCCAGAAATGTTCAAGATATCGGCGAATACTGCCTTCTATCCAGCGTCTGCGTTGTTTTACAAGCGGAATAAATTTTACAACTCCCTCTTCATAAACGCAAACATCCTTGCAAAACCTTACGTCCCAGCCTTTTATGTGCAGGCGGGTGGACATGTCCAAATCATCGGTGATTGTGTAATTATTCCATCCGTTGATGTCGATTAGTGCTTCTTTTTTGATTAATTCACCGTTTCCGCGGAGCTCTACTGCGCCTTTTACTGCATCACGGCCGACCTGAAAATGGGTATCGAGCGCATATTCGTTGTCCTGACAGCGTGTGAGAAAGTTTTCATCGCGGTTTATGATGACTTTTCTTGCTTGAACAGCGCCTACGTTGTCTTTTTCAAGGTGAGGAACAAGTTCTGTAAGAAAATCGGGGTTCATTCTTGCGTCAGCGTCGAAAACAAGGATTGCCTCGCCTTTTGCAATCTCCATTGCGTCATTTAAAACGGCTGATTTCCCGGGGAATGCGTCTTTGGGGCGAATCAGGGCTTTTACGTTTTCATGTTTTTCTTCCAGCTCTTTTAGAACCTGTGCTGTGTTATCTTCGCTTCTGTCGTCGATTACGATTACTTCGTATTTTTCATAGGTCATTTTTAAGACATTTTCGACGGTTTTTGCGATAACATCCTGCTCGTTATGCGCGGGAATCATTATTGATACAAAAGGTTTGTAGTTATAGTTGAGCTCTTCGGGGTATTTTTTGAGTTTTCTTTTCTGGTGTTTGAGTGCGAGCTGCATATACAAAATATAAGACAGCATGAACACGCCGAGGAAGATTATTGCCCAGAAAGTGGACATGTAGTTCTGAAAAATAAACAAAAATATCCATAAACACACTATGAATAACAGTAAAACAACTCTTTCTATCAAGCCCCAGACCTCCGAGAACCTTTCTATTCCAAAACTCTTATGACATATTACCACAAAAACCCCGCAATAAACCAATTTGTTACGAAAAAGTTTATCTGTGAACTGTAAGTTACACCCCTTCATGCTGTCATTCCGGCTCTGACCGAGAATCTCCGGCGCAGCCGGTCAAAAGCTCTAATAGTAGGGTGGGAATAGCCCAAGCAAGGGTTTTAGAACGTATTTTTAGGCTAAGAGGCGATTCCCACCGAGCATCAAACGTAAAAATCCTTTGGTGGGAACCGCTGCGCTTTTCCCACCCTACTTGCTTATAAAAAGCCGTTGGGGTAGAAACCCCAACCTACCCTACTTTCTATGAGGTTTTGCATGGAAATTTTAAAATCCTCCCGATAGTGTAGGGTCTAGACCACGAATATTCACCGTAAGGTTGATTTATAAATGTTAATATTTTGTAACAATATACTTGAATCCATCTAATGGTACTGAATAGACGCGACACTAAAAGAGAGAATGGCATGAACTTAAACGAAGAATGTTTGCTAAAATACCTGCAAAATCCCGAAGAACTCTTTAACTTAACAGATGTTTTGAATGAATTTAATGTTGTTTTGAACAACCCTGAAAACAAAGATACCGCAAAGGCGGTGGCTTTATGATAAAAATCGATGAAACACTTAAAAACAAAATTATTCTCAAATATTTGCTTTATTCGGTCTATATAATTATTACAATTGCGCTTCTTTTAACTGTTCTGGGGCAGCCGCATATCAGAAATTTCTTCGTTAATATTGAAAACCAAACTTTCGACGTCAGACAAAATCTGATTTCTAATTATAAAAAAGTAAACAAAAATATCGCCATAATCTCGGTTGACGAGGCAAGCTACGAATATATTCTGGACAAATACGGCGAATGGCCGCTGAATCGCGGGATTTATGCGGATATGGTTGAATTTTTGCAAACCCAGAAGCCCGCTGTCGTGGCTTTTGACCTTATGTTCGTAAAATCAATGAAAAGTGCGCATAACGACGATTTGAAACTGGCAAAAAGCATTTCTAAATATGATAATGTCCTGACATCAATAAATTTTGATAATCAGGAATTTTCACTGCGAAAACCCGTGGATTTGCCGGATTATTTGAAAGCAAATGTCCAAAACGACGGCGATATCGACTTTTCGCCGGAAACTTTTACTAATTGCAGGGCGATTTTGAACGAAATCATTGATTCCACCTCGAATATCGGGCATATAAACCTTATCCGCGAGGATGACGGTATTGCAAGAAGTATCCCGCCTTTTGCCGTGTATAAAGGCGATTTTTACCCGCATCTGGCTCTTAAAGCAGGGCTTAAATACCTCCAAAAAACCGAAAATTATTCCACAAACGACTTTAAAATAGATAAAAACGGGCAAATTCAGTTAAAAAATAGAACAATCCCTGTCATGAAAAACGGTTCCGTAATCCTGAACTGGTATGGGCAGAGCGGTTTGAACAACCCGAAATCCTTTGAATACGTACCTTTCTGGAAAGTCGAAAAAACCATGTACGGCGTGGAAAACCTTGTTCCCAAAGACCTTTTTAAAGATAAAATTGTCTATATCGGAACGAGCGCAACCTCGCTTTTTGACCTGAAAAGCGTGCCTACGGATAAAATTTTCCCGGGTGTTGAGATTCATACGACTTTTATAAACAATTTGCTTGACAATAATTTTATAAAACGTACTTCGTTCCATGTTGATATTATTGTTTCGCTTTTGCTCGGGTTGATGGTCGGGCTTGTAACGCTCAGGACAAAATCCACGGTTATTTCTTCACTATTCACGATTTTGAGCGCAATTATTTATATAATATTTGCGACTTTATTGATGTTTTATTTTGATTACTGGATTGCGGTGATTTTGCCTGTTTTGTCTATGGCAGTGGTGTTTACTGCTGTTTATATTGCAAAATACATCCTGAAATCGCGCGATTTTGAGTATCAGTATGCGCTTGCGACCACAGACGGGCTGACCGAGCTATACAACCACAGATATTTTCAAGAGCAGATGATTCACAATGTCGAAACCGCAAAACGCTACAATTCGGAGTTTTCGTTGATAATTATTGACATTGACTTTTTCAAAAAATTCAATGATAACTACGGTCATCAGTCAGGGGACGCTGTTTTAAAGCAGGTTGCGCAAATTTTGAAGAAAAATGTCCGTGCAACTGATATAGCTTGCAGATACGGCGGCGAGGAAATGGCGCTTATCCTTACAAACACAGGAAACAAAGACGCACACGTCACCGCGCAGAAAATTTGCGATACAGTGGCAAAGAAAGTCTTCAAACTCGCAAATGACGTAGAAACCCACGTTACAATAAGCCTTGGCGTTTCAACATACCCGATGAACGGGCAAACTCCGCAGGATTTGATTAAATATGCGGACGAATGCCTGTACAATGCTAAAGAAAACGGCAGAAATCAGGTAGGATGCCACGATTAGCTTGCAATTTATCCTGCTGCTTTCTCCAGAGCGTCATAGGCGCGTTTAATTTCCTGAATATCCTGCCACATGAGCCATTTTGGGCTGCCTTTTTCACGTGAATCGTTGCGAAGAAGATAGGAAGGATGGAAAATCGGCATCATTTTTGAACCGTATGGCCCGTCAAACCATTGTCCGCGCACTTTTGTAATCCCTTTTGCGCCCTCGATGAACGATTGTACGGCAACACCGCCGCACAAAAGGATAATTTTCGGGCGGAGCGTTCCGACCTGCATGTCCAGATATTCACGGCAGGCTTCTTTTTCTTCAGGGAGCGGGTTTCTGTTGTCCGGCGGACGGCATTTCAGGGTGTTGCAGATATAAACATCTTTTTGGCGTGACAAACCGACGGACGCAAAGATTTTGTCCAGAAGCTGCCCTGCTTTTCCGACAAAAGGTTCGCCTTTTTGATCCTCCCAGTAGCCGGGGGCTTCACCGATAAGCATTAGTTTGTTATTTGGCACACCGCCCGAAAAAACGAGCTTTGTTCTTGTGTTTCCGAGCGGGCATTTGTGGCAGTTTTCGCATTTTGCCTTTACTTTTTCAAGAATTTCATAATTTTCTTGGGTTTCAACCATGACGCATACTCCTGTTTGTCATGATTTTACATCAACATCAAACCGCCGCAAACTCTTTTTTAATCTCCTGCCTTTTGAGCTTTCTTGTGGTGGTTTTGGGCAGAGCGTCTTTTTTTACGATAATATTTATCGGGCGTTTGTACGGTGCGAGGCGTTCTGACAGGATTTTTGCTTCATGTCTTATAATTGTTTCAAGTTCTCTGTCATCAGCGGTTTTTTCAATGATTTCATCTTTTGGAACCACTACGGCAACGATATCTTCGGTGCCTTCTTTTGAACCGTCTTTCCTTGCCGCGCCGAAAACGCAAACTTCAGCAAACATCGGGCTTTTTTCAAGAACAGATTCGACTTCTTCGGGGAAAACCTTTTTTCCGCCGCTCAGAACTATCATATTTTTGATTCTTCCGGTAATATAAATGTGCCCGTCCTTGTCGATTTTTGCGATGTCGCCCGTGTGGAGCCAGCCGTCGGAATCTATCACTTCTGCAGTCATTTCGGGCTGATTATGGTAGCCTTTCATGACAGCGGGGCCGCGCAGCATGAGTTCACCGGAATCGGGGTCGATTTTTGCTTCAAAACTTTTCAAAGGGCGTCCGACTGAAGCCATTACACCGCGTTTGTCAACGTTAACCGAGACGACGGGGCTTGTTTCAGAGAGCCCGTAGCCCTGGTAAACGCGAATTCCGATTCTTTCAAAGAATTCACCGACCGAAACATCAAGCGGCGCCCCGCCTGAAATACAGCCGAAGAAATTTCCCCCGAATTTTTTCTGAATTTTTGAAAAAAGCAGTTTTCTGATTCTGAAAGAGGGAATAAATTTTGAAATTTTGAACATTGTGTTAAATAAAAAACGTGTCATGGGCGGAGCGTTTTTTACTTCGGTTTCAATGGCGGATTTGAGAAGTTTTAAAAACGCCGGAACAACAATCATGAAATTTATATTTTTATCCTGCATAATCCCGAGAATATCCTTGGGTTTCAGGCTGTGCGTGTAATAAACGGTCAGCCCCCAGTTCATCATCATGGAAAACCCTACTGTCATCTCGAAAAGATGATTCATAGGCAGGATTGAGAGGAGTTTTATCGAGCGTTTTTCGCCAAAAATCCTCAAATACATTTCCGCAAGGTCATCCATCTGGGTAAGCATGTTCCGGAAAGTTATTTCCACGCCTTTTGGCGCTCCTGTTGTGCCCGAGGTATAAATTATCATTGCGAGCGATTTAGTGCTTCTGTGGCGCCATTTTGCCTCGTAATTGTTGGGGAGCGTGTAAATTGAGGGAATTTGTTCGTTATAAGCGGGCTCATCCATGACGAGAATGTGCTCGATTGAATTTATCTTGCTTTTCAGCTCCAGAGCGGTCTCAAGATATGCCAGCGAGACAATCAAAACACGCGGCAGGCAGTCATTCAGTATAGAAACAAGCTCATAAGTCGTTAATTTTATATCGAGCGGCACGGTTATTGCGCCTGCAAGCACCGAAGCAAAGACGCATGCGCCGTATTCGGGCTTTGACTCGGACAGAATCGCTATTCTGTCGCCTTTTGTGATTTTAAAATCGTTAATCAAAAAAGCCCCGAGTTTTCTTGACAGAAGACCTATTCCTTTGTAAGTAAATTCTTTCCAGCCGAATGCCGTGCGGATTCCGAGCGCAATCTTGTTTTTGTAATCCTCGGTTCTGTCCTGCAATAACAACAGAACATTCTTTTCCCTGCTTCCCATTAGATGCTCCAACATATAATCTTAAACACTGCAATATTATAATATAAGAAACGGGTAAGGGGAAATAGTTTAAGTTATTTTAAGGTTTTGGAAAGCTTTTGTCTGCACGCAGGAATTTTTTCTACCCCTTAGCGGGGGTTTTGTGCTAAAATTTAAGGAAATAATTGTCCGAGAAAAATTCGTGATAAGGAACGAAGTGACGTGAACGAATTTTTTGAGTGACGATTAGAAAAGGTGAGCCTTGGGCGGTTCGCACTCTGCCGAACAAAACGATTGAGTATCGTTTTGTGAGAGGTAAGAATTGCCTAAGGCGACACTAGATTAGATATTTTGGAAGAAAAAATGAAAATTACGGCAAAAAATCTCATTAAAATTTACAACGACAGAACGGTCGTAAACGATATCAGCTTTGAAGTCAACAAAGGCGAAGTTGTCGGGCTTCTCGGCCCCAACGGAGCAGGCAAAACCACAACTTTTTACATGGTCGTCGGGCTCGTTAAACCCAACGGCGGGCAGGTTTTTCTCGGTGATACCGAATTGACCAATGTACCGATGAATGTCCGTGCAAAAGCCGGAATCGGTTATTTGCCACAGGAAGCATCTATTTTCAGGAAACTTTCTGTTGAAGATAACATTAAACTCGTTCTGCAAATGAACGACAAGCTAAATGAAGAAGAAAAAGCCGCAAAACTTGAAGATTTGCTCGACGAATTCGGCATGCAAAAACGCAGAAAGTCTTCTGCCGTGTCACTTTCCGGTGGGGAAAGACGCCGTGTTGAGCTTGCGAGGGCGCTTGCTGCAAGTCCGGAGTTTATTCTTCTTGACGAGCCGTTTACGGGGATTGACCCGATTGCTATCGGCGAAATTAAAGATAATATCCGGAAATTGTCCGAAGAAAAGGGGCTGGGCGTTCTTATTACCGACCACAACCCCAAGGCTACGCTTTCAATCACCGACAGAGCTTATGTAATTTTTGACGGTAAAATCAAAATTCAGGGCAGAAGCGAAGAAGTTGCAAATGACCCTGTTGCGAAACAATTCTATCTTGGAAAGGACTTTACGCTGTAATGTCTATAAAAATCTTCGACAAATATCTATTTCGTCAGGTTTTTGCGGCTACTCTGGTTTGTATTTTCCTTTTTGTGGTTATCTGGATTGCGCCGGAAACGCTTTTAAAGGTTATTAAATACACTCTTCAGGGTTCAATCACCCCGCAGGAGGCAATTCAGCTACTCATTTACGAGGTTCCGAAAATTATTGTTAAAGCGCTGCCCGTAGGTCTGCTTCTTGGGTCTTTGTATTCTTTTGACAAGTTAAGCAAGGACTTTGAGCTTACTGTGCTTCGCGGAATCGGCATGTCCTTTCAGCGAATAATTGTGCCGGTCGTGGCGCTCAGTATTGTGCTTACGGTGATTTGCTTTTCTATGCACAACACGCTTATTCCGTACAGTGAAGCAAAAAGTGCAAAAATCAAGCACCTTAACTACGAAACTCACTTTGTTTATAACGTAAAAGCTGATAAAGACAAGCTCGAGAAGATACTTATTATCCCCTCGTACCACAATCATCAGATTTCCAGCCCGTTGGTGCTGAATTTTAACGCCAATCAATATACTGACACGAGCGTTTTAAATAGTATTTTGTTGGCTGACTATGCGGTGTACAAAAACGGCACCTGGACGCTGCAAAACGTGAAAAAATACCAGCTTACGGAAACAGGGGTGTTCAAGAGTATTTCAAAACACAAAACTGTTAATGTTTTGAGCGGAGAAAACGGGGAAACCGCATTTAAACTTATGAATTATTCCGTAAAACGAGACAGAGAGCTCAACAACGCTCAGATTACCGAATATATAAGGCTTTTGAAAAAAGAAAATCTTATGGATGAGTACCGTGCTATGCTTAACAAGTATTTGCAAAGGTATTTTCACTCGCTTATTTGTATTCTTTTTGCGGTTTTGGGCTGTATTCTCGGGTTCAGCCAGCCGAGAGAACAAAGATTAGTCGGGTTTACTATTGGTATTGCGGTGGTGTTCGGGTATTATATTACAATTCCTTTCTTTGACATGTGCGCGGAGAAAGGTCTTTTGAGCCCGTGGATTACCTCGTCAATCCAGCCCTTGGCAATCCTCGCAGCAATCTTTGTATTTAAAAAAATGAAGGATTTATAATGAAAAATGGTATAAAATTCGCAGCCGTATTATTTTTGCTTACCGGCTGTCTGGTTTTCAGCGCTTTTAAAAACCCGCAAATCGAAGTAACGAACGACAAAGGCGTTTATGTCGTAAAAGTTCCGCAGGAGAGCATAAAAAATATTCGCCCGCATATTGTGCGGTTTTTACAATACAACAAAACGGTTTTTGAGGAAACCGGCGCTGAGCTGGTTATTAATGCGGGATATTTTGACCCGAAGAACAAAAATACTTCATCTTATGTGATTATTGACGGCGAAACTGTGCTTGACCCTAAAACAAATTCGAGTTTGATGAACAATGCCGCTTTAAAACCACATTTGCCGCAAATTCTAGACCGGACGGAGTTTCGGGTGCTGGATTGTAACGGAAAACGCAAATATGACATAAGAAAACACTCTCTGCCGCCTTTCGGTCTGAAAAAGACCAGCTGCAAGGTTGTCCATGCACTACAGGCGGGGCCGGAATTGTATCCGAATTTGCGGTTGGAGGACGAATATTTTGTTGAAAAGTCTGCTGACGGGAAACTCCTTCGAGATTCGATTTCTGCATACAAAAAGTGCGCCCGCACAGCAATCGGCATAAAAGACAACGATATTTACATAATTATCGCCACTGTTCAGCATCGGATGACGCTGCCCGAGCTTGCGCAGTACTGCAAAAGCTTAAAATTGACAAAAGCCATGAATTTTGACGGCGGAGGTTCGACTTCGCTGAATTTCAAAGGCAACTTTTCAACCGGAAACAAGCCGCTTGAGATAATTTCTGACAAGGACGCTTCGGCGAGGAAGTTGAAGTCGTTTTTGGTGATTAATTAGTGCTTTGATGGTTGAATGGGGATTGTTTAACACATCCTGCGGACTGAAGTTGTCGGGCAAAAATGCCAACCTAGTTTAAGCTTTTAAAAAACTCTTTTATAGGTGAAAGGATTCTTGAAAAACAAAGACCAACACTATCAGGTTTATCGTGCTTCACGTTTTCTTTATAAAAGCTCGATTTTAATATTTCTTTTCTTGCTTGAGCAACTTTTTTATCTACTTCAGAACCACCGGCAACAAATAATTTGACTGAGCCCGGTGAACCTTGTTTTGCTTTAACCAACTTACCATTTACAACTTTTATATCTATATAACCATTAAAAGCTATTCGATTTTGTTGATTTGTGTTTGTTATATACATAATATAAATCCTAAAAAAATGTCGTTAAGCTCCCGACTTTGGAACTTTATAACTTAATTATTAGCACAATGAAAGACGATACGCAAGTTTATTACAACATGAGAATGGTGTTGGGTTTAGAATGTGCATAATATATACAATAATAAGCCGTATGTATATTTTTACGGTATAATTAAAGTATGAACACTAATATGCAACATTTAAACAAGACAAGCAATACACTTAATACTTACATCAATTCAAGTAACAGCCTTTCTAACCTTAGGGATAGTATTGAAATATTGGGTAGTGCTTTAATAAACAGTGATACTTTTAAGACATTACATACTCTTAGAAATTCTTCTGTACTCAATAGTCTACTTTCTCAACTTGTTCAAGAATATAGAAACTTAAATAGCTCATTAGTGAATAATCCTGCGTTATCTGAACTGAGTCAGACATTACAAGCAATAAAGAATTCCCCCGTTTTTAATAGTAAACTGACTCAATTTATGGATACGTGTAATACTGTACAAACTGTATTAAAGAATAACACAGAGTATATGAAAATATACAATGCAATACAAACTCTCCAAAGTTGTTCTTCAACAAATTTAGAACAGATATTATTTCAGTCGGAAACTTCTCGTGTGGCAATAGAATTAGCCTTGTCTCAACAACGTCTAATAAACAAACTAGAAACCTTTAACTCCTCGGGAGATTTTAATAATATCATAGAAACTATTTCAGAAAGCAGTTTAAATGAACAACTGGAAATTATAGAAAAAGAACCTGAGAGTAATTTCAAGCAATATCTAAGACAAAATCATTTAGCAATTCTATCTTTAATACTACCTATTGTATTTTTCATCTGGCAGAATTGTAATAATGTTACAGTTGAGCAAAATAATAAGATTAT
>URHD01000021.1 GCA_900547585.1 uncultured bacterium
TTTGCTGCTTCGTATTGTTTTGTTGTACTCATTGCCGAGGAGCCGGCCCTGAAAGAATCTGCGGGCTGGGAAAAGGTGATAATTTTAAACAAATCATTCGCCAATCCGCTGTTTTTGATTTGTTTCATGTTGTCGTTTGTGAAAGCGTATGAACCGGCTTTTTGGTTTACGGCGTTTGTTTCTGCTGAATGCACAATAGCCGGCGCGCAGCTCAAAGATAACAATATTGCCATGGTTTTTATTAATTTTTTATGCATAAAATTTAGTTTCCTGCTTTGCAATTGTAGTAGTGGTTGAAAATTTCAAAGAATTTTCTTTCTTCTTCACTGAAATTTTCCGGCTCTTTTGATGTTATTAAATCATAAAGATAACCGACATTGTACTTTGCGAGTATTATTTCATCTTCGGGCTGCAATTTCCAGTCCACTTCGCTCAAAAATACCTGCACTAGCCTGTCCAGCCTTATTCTAAAGAAAGAATCAACAATTTTCGGGTCAAAGTGTTTTCCCGAGCCGGTTTTGATGATTGAAAGTGCGTCTTTAATCGGCATTTTGTCACGGTAATGGCGTTTTGAGGTGATTGCATCAAAAACATCGCTCACCGCAAGGATTCTGCCACCGAGGCAAATATTTTCGCCCGCAAGTTTTCTGAAATAGCCGGTTCCGTCGTATTTTTCATGGTGGCTCGAGGCGATTTCAGCGACTTCTTTGAATTCCTCCGAAAGATAAACCTTGTTCAGGATATCGTAGGTGATTTTTACGTGCTCCTGAATGTGTTTGTATTCTTCATCGGTGAGTTTGCCCTCTTTTTGTAAAACCGCGTCGCGAATCCCTATTTTCCCGATATCATGGAGGATTGCGCCATGGATTACGTTGTCTTTTTGCGATTTTTCAAGGTTCAAATCCTCGCAAATCAACTCCGAATACATTTTTACACGGTTTGAATGACCTGCTGTGATTTTGTCGCGGGCGTCGATAGAGGCTGCGAGCGTGTCAATAAAGCTTTTAAACAGCTGTTTCTGGGTTTCAATCATTTTTAGCTGAGAATCAAAAAGCCTTGCGTTTTCTATTGCAATTCCTGCGCTTGTGCCGATTGCGATTAGCATTTCCTCGTCTTCGCGGGTGAATGTGCCGTTAATTTTGTTCAAAACCTGAAAAACACCGAGAATTTCATGTTTTATGTTCCTCATCGGCATGCATAGAATGGTTTCTGTTTTGTAGCCTGTTTTTGAGTCGATTTCGGGGTTAAAACGGGAATCCTCGTATGCGTTTTTAATATTTACGATTTCACCTGTTTTTGCAACAAATCCTGCAAGCCCTTTATCAGCGTCAAACCTGATTTCTTTGCTTTCTAACCCCAGCGCAACCTTTGACCAGAGCTGATTTTGGGCTTTGTCAAGGATGAAAACCGAACATCTGTCAGCATTCAGCACCTTTTTTATCTCCTGTGCAATGCGTTCAAGCAAAAGGTCAAGGCTTGTTTCTGCTGCGAGGGTTCTTGCAACGTTTAAAAGCGCAGTAACCGGTTTTTGCGGCTCATAATCAGGCGCATTTTCGTCTTTGTTTTCATTCTGGACTTTTTCAATAAGGGATTTTATTTTTCCGTCCAAAAAACCGTCCTCAATTGATATTTCCATTGCGCGTTTTAGGTTTGCGAGCGCTTCCGGGTAATTTTTTTCTCCCGAAAAAACGCTTGCACGGCAATAGAAGTTTATTTTTTGCGCAGAAAGGTCGCGTACATTTTCTGCGAGGAATTTTGCGTCTTCAAGCATATTCAGGGCTGTTTTGTAGCTTCCGTTGTTGAGTTTGTATTCCAGAACCCCCATCAGGGAAAGATTCCGGGAAATCAGCCCGTAAAATTTTGTGTTCAGCAAAAATTCATGGAGACTTTTTGCCTCATTGTAAAGAACCTGAGTGCTTTCTGTGTCCAATCTTTCAAAAAGTTTGTGCAATTTATCGTTTGCAGGTGCAGAATTAATTTCCTGTGATTTTATTGACTCTTCCATTTTGACCCTTAACATATTCTCAATTTGATTATACAATATTTTTAGCAAATTTAAAATGCAATATACTACATGTATGATAATTTAGGAGTTTATATGAAAAAAATCAGCATTATTGTTCCGGTTTACAATGAAATCGACACTCTTGACCGGATTGTTGAAAAAATCGAAAATGCGCCATTTTGCGGGCTTGAAAAGGAGATAATTTTTGTTGATGATTCGTCTTTTGACGGCAGCACGGATTTGTTGAAAAAATATGAAGAAAAGTACAAAGTTTTTTATCATGAAACAAATCAGGGCAAAGGCGCCGCAATTAGAACCGCAATGAAGCACATGACAGGCGACATAATGGTTATTCAGGACGCTGATTTGGAGTATGATCCGAACGATTATGACGAACTTTTGAGGCTTATTCTCGAAGATAAGGCGGATGTTGTTTACGGCTCAAGGCTTTCCGGAGGAAAACCATCGCGTTCGTTTATGTTTACGCACTTGATGGGCAACAAGCTACTCACTCTTATAACAAATATCCTCTACAACACGACTCTGACCGACATGGAAACCTGCTACAAGGCTTTTCGCACTGATTTTTTAAAGGGAATCGTGATAAAATCGGACAGATTTGATTTTGAACCGGAAATTACCGCAAAAGTCCTGAAAAGAAAGGCGCGTTTGTACGAACTGCCTGTTTCTTATTATGGCAGGGAGTACGCAGAGGGTAAAAAAATTACCTGGTTTGACGGAATTCATGCGATTTGGGCGCTGGTGAAATTCAGATTTACCGATTAGTTCAAATATATTATTGTCACATATTTTTAAAGTGTTAAGATTTATTCATAGCAATGAAAGAGAGTTTATATGAAAAAAGAATTGATTTTTATGGGACCTCCGGCAAGCGGAAAAGGTACACAAACCAAAAAACTGGCAGCTGATTCGGGGTTTGTCCATGTTGATACAGGCTCCCTGCTTCGTGAAGCTATGGCAAACAACACAGAAGCCGGCAAAATTGCCAAAGATTACGTTGAAAAAGGCCAGCTCGTTCCGGTGAATGTTGTTGCAAACATCATTAAAGACAGGCTAAAACAGGATGATGTTCAAAAAGGCTTTATTCTGGACGGTTTTCCCAGAAGCATTGAGCAGGCCGAGCTGCTTGATGAAATGCTCAAAGAAATTGACGCGGGAAAAGAGGTCAAAACTACCGTAATTTATTTTGATATTCCGATTGAAAACCTTATGGAGCGTATTATTTACCGTCGTTCCTGCCCGAAATGCGGCGCTATTTTCAATATCAAAACCATGCCGATTATAAAAGAGGGCGTTTGCGATTTTTGTCAGGCTGAACTTGTTCAAAGAAAAGACGATACGGAAGAAATCGCAAAAAAACGTTTTGAAACATATTTTTCACAAACAGCTCCGCTCATTGACTTCTACGAAAAGCGCGGTGTGCTCGTAAAACTCGATGCGACCGGCTCTATTGACGAAATTTACGAAAAATTGAAACAGGTTATATAAAATCATGGCAGCAACAAGAAAATCCAGAGAAGAAATAAAAATCATGCGCTACGCGGGGAATGTTGTGGCGCTGGTTCATCAGGCAATGAAAAAAGAGATAAAACCGGGCGTTTCCACGAAATACCTGGATGAAATTGCCTCAAAAATCATCAAGGAGAACAAATGTCTCCCGACTTTTCTGGGTTACGGCGGCTTTCCGGCAACGATTTGCGCCTCAATTAACGCAAATGTTGTCCACGGAATCCCCTCTGACGATGAAATCCTAAAAGAGGGTGATATTATCAGCATTGACGTGGGTGCAACCTACCATGGCATGGTTGGCGACGGCGCGTGGACTTATCCGGTGGGCGAAGTTTCTGATGAATGCAAAATGCTGCTTGAAACCACTGAAAAATCGCTTTTTGCCGGAATTGAAAAAATGAGAGCCGGAAATACGCTCGAAGATGTCGGCGGAGCGATTGAAGATGTTGCAAAATCGAAAAATCTCGGTATTGTGCGCCAGTACGGCGGCCATGGCGTCGGACATCAAATGCATGAGGAGCCTTTTGTGTTCAATTACCGCGCGGGGAACAATTTTGAGCTGAAATCAGGCATGACAATTGCTATCGAGCCCATGTTAAACCTCGGGTGCGATGATGTTTACGTCCAGGAAGATAAATGGTGCGTAACAACAAAAGACCACAAGCCTTCCGCACACTTTGAGCATACAATTCACGTTACGGACGGAGAACCGGATATTTTGACGCTGTTGTTGTAGCCGGGAGGATTTATGAGCAAGTTTGGCGATAATTTGAAAAAAATGATTGATATTTTTGACGAATATCGTCTGTATTCGCCTTATTATCGCAAAATGGCGGTGGTTTTCCTTATTTTGATGGTTTTGTCTTTCATAACTTTGTTTATTAAGGATAATCCCGGCAAATTGGGCGCTGTTATTGGGCTTATTGTTTTGATTATGTTCCCTGTTATAATTTATTACGGTGTTAGGGTAGGGTTTGATGTTTACAAAGCCGGCAAAAAGACGCTCTCAAAAGAAAAAACGAACAAATTTCTGAGATTTTATGATTTTATTTATATTTATGTGATATTTCTTGACCCTATTGTGAGAAAACTGGTTACAAAGTTTCTGATTTGACAACTTTATAGAGGGCAACCCGAAACCTCACCCCGCTGACACGGACAAGCTCGGTTAATGGACAGAAGGGAGGTGAGAACAAGTGCTTCTTCTAAATGAAGAAGAGCTAATGATTATCGTATTGATAATATTAGCTCTCAAGCTCTAGGGTTTTAAAGAGCGGACTCGCACTCCGCTCGCCCTTTAATTAATATTATAAACTATTTAACAATTATTTCAATATTTTTATGAAAGCTCTTTTTTAATCTGCGAATGCAGATAGTTCGCACGAATCAGACGGTTTGAGAGGATTTCGTAGCGTTTTTGCTGCTCGCCGAAAGGTACTTTCAGGTTTACAAGTTCGTCAACCGAGCTGTTTATCTTGTTTAATCGGTTGAGCGTGTCTTTTATCTGAAAAAAATGAATAAGCATTTTCAGCTTTCTCGCCAGCGGTGAGCTTTTCTTGTTTTTGTCGAGATATTCATCGAATTTTTCGAACATAAACTCGAAAAATCCCTGCTTTTTTTCTTCAAACTCGGGGTCGTCCGCAGGATTAAGCGGATTTCTGGAAAAAATGGACTGCGCAGCTGAAAAATCGACTTTAAAGTCGTCCATTGCGACTTCGTCGTTTTCCTTTTGATGATATGTTTTTGTAAACTTGTCCACTTCCATACTTCCATTATAAACTGCTGAAAATTATTTTTTACCGAATATTTGAGGTATTTTTTTAAGAAATTCTATAATTTTTGCCCGATTTTTGTAACCTGCGACGCAACCTCCGCCAATCACTGCAAGGGTAAACAGTTTTTTTAAAATATTTTCTGTTTTTGATGTTTTTTGCGCGCTTTTTGGATTTTGCAGCGCGGATTTTATTTCTTTGTACTTGTCTTCGCCGAGTTTTAGTTCGTCATAAAGCGAATATTTGTACATCTGAGCCGGCGGACACACGACCTGACGCGGGTTCGGCTGAAATTTCATATTCGGATTCACACTATTCACTGAATTTTGCATAAGACTACACTTTCACACAGATATAAAAACAAAAATCCGCCGAAAATTGCGCCAGTTGCACGAAATTTTTTAACTTTGTTACAAATATAAAATATATATCAAAAATGTTTAGTATTTTGGGCATGGTTTGAGTACAATTGTAAGTAAAAACTATATTGCAAACTTTGAAATTGCGAAGTTCGTGAAAATTAGTTTTTAAGCGGGTCATTCCGAACTTGTTTCGGAATCTTGCCGGAATGAAATGTAGGTATTTCATTTTTGTTAGACCCTGAATCAAGTTCAGGGTGACATAATAGACTGGTTGCGCTGAGTTTTGGTTATTCCGGTGCACACAAACATTGAAGGAAAGAATGGAACATGGAAAGATTTGTCGGTATTTTCGGAATTATATTAATTTTGGGGATTGCGTTTGCTTTTTCTAATAACAAAAAGGCTATTTCGTTAAAAACAGTTATTCCCGGACTGATTTTGCAGGTATTGCTTGCTATTTTTATCCTGAAAGTGCCGGTCGGAAAGCAGATTTTCCATGCGATAGGCATGTTTATCCAGAAAATCCTTGATTTTTCAAATATGGGCGGCGATTTTGTATTTGGCGTGCTGACAAACAGTCCCGCAAAGATGGAGGAACTGTTCGGTGCGGGCGCAGGGTTCATTTTTGCGCTTAAATTGATTCCTACGATTATTTTCATTTTGATTCTTGTGAATATTCTTTATTATTACGGCATAATGCAGCGAGTTGTTGCGTTTTTTGCAAAAATCATGTACCGCATAATGAATGTTTCCGGTGCAGAATCGCTTTCTAACATCGCCAGCGCATTTGTGGGGCAGGTTGAGGCGCAAATTATGATTAAACCGTACCTTTCTGGCATGACAATGTCCGAACTTCTCGCTTCAATGACAGGAAGTATGGCATGTATCGCTGGCGGCGTAATGGCGATGTACATAGGTATGGGGATTCCGGCGGAATATCTGCTTGCCGCTTCGATAATGGCGGCTCCGGGGGCTCTTGTGATTTCAAAAATTGTTTACCCCGAAACCGAGGAATCCCAGACGAAAAACGAGGTAAAGGTTGAGATTAAAAAGAACCATGTAAACCTGATTGACGCGATTGCGCACGGGGCTTCCGATGGTATGAAAGTTTCTATAAATGTAATCGCTATGCTGATTGCTTTGATTGCATTGATTTCGATGATTGACTGGATTTTGGGCGGCGTCGGGCAGTTTCTTGCGCAAAAACTCCATCTCAGCCTTGCTTTCATCAATATTGATTTAAATCATCTTTCTTTGAAAGAGATTTTGGGAGCGATTTTCTCGCTTTTTTCTATTCCGATGGGCGTTCCGCTCAAAGATGCGGGTGCGGTCGGCGCTTTGATGGGTACAAAGCTTGTTTTCAACGAATTTATTGCATACCTTGATTTGACTTCAATGAAAGCAGTTCTTGACCCGAAAAGTGTTGTTATTGCAAGTTTTGCGCTTTGCGGATTTGCAAATCTCGGCTCAATCGCAATCCAAATCGGCGGAATCGGCGAATTGGCGCCTAACAGACGTAAAGACCTTGCAAAATTGGGTGTTAAAGCGCTGTTTTGCGGAACTCTGGCGTCATATCTTTCCGCTTGTATTGCCGGGATTTTGTTGTAATTGTCCGATTCGCCCTGGTTTTGGGATTGATGCGCCGAAACTCGTTCAGGTTTCTAAAATTCATTTTTTGTGCATTCCGCCCCCACAATAAAAAATCTCTCCCAATCTAAAAAATAGAACAATTCCGCAGGATTTGGCGATTTCACTTTAGAGTGCTCATGGGGGAGGCTTCTTCAAGCTTTTAAATTCAAAAATCAACGTCGAATAGCCGGAGGAATCAGCACTCTAAAGTGAAATCGCCAAATCCCTAAAAATACTTAAAACAAGCTTAATGCAACATCAATTGGCTTATTTAATCAGCTTGAGAATTTCTCCAACCCTCTTTTCAAGCGAATTTTCATTACGTAGCGATTGGATGACATTTTTAGCCCTTTTTTCACATTCGGGGAGATTTTTTAAAAGATAATCCGCCTTTTTCGCAATATCTTTGAACTCTATCGGGTCGAAATATTCCATATCCTTACCAAAAATGGATTCAATCGAGGGTGTTTTTGAAGAAAGTATAAAAGCTCCTGCCGCAGCCGCTTCCAGCATACTTTTTTCAAGCCCCATCGACATTTCGACCGACTGGTAATGCAAAACAATTTTTGCATTGCTATATTGCGAAGAATCAGCCTTGCCAATGTATTCAACCTTGCCTTCAATGTATTTTTTCCAGATTTCGCAGCCGGAAATCTTAACATTGAAATCTTTCAGCGCTTTTATCATCTGGATTTTCTTGTTTGAGGTTATAAGCGGGGCTATGTTTGAAAAAAGAAGCAAATATTGCTCAAAATCAACCGCAAGCCCGAAGTTTTCGCAAAAAAGCTTGTAAATCTGCCAGAATGAAAGAACCGGGTTGCTCGAGGAAATGTGGTACATGTCCATCATCATCTTGTAAACAAATTCGGGCATCGACGACTTTAACTCTGAAATTTTTGCATCAATATCAACAATATCTGACGAAAATAGAATTTCGTATTCTCTTTGTCTAAAATCTTTCAGGTTCTCAGCCGGTTTTGCCCCGTGAATCAGCGCTCCGTGCTTTAGGCTGGCAAAAAACCTGCCAACCGGCTCTGTATCGCAGGGGGTTGAGGTGAGCAGGATAAAATTCGGCATTTTTGCAAATTGTTCAACAAAATCAGTGTTTTTTTCAAAAACAGAACCGCTCGACCACATTATATTCGTGATATTTTTGTTCAAATACTTCTGCCATCCGGAAATTCCTGTTGAATCGTAGCCAATAGTCAAATTCGGAACAAGATTTTGTGCGTCGCATTCCTGCGTTGTAAAAGACTTTGTGCCGTTTTTTCTAAAAGCTTCAATGAGCGCTTTTGCGACCGAATCGCTTTCCCCGCTTGAATGAACTCCTATGATAAGCTCCGCTTGTTCCATATTAACCCCTGATTTATGTATTTTTAACTATATTCTAACATTTTCCGGTTTTTGTCAAAGGGATGGGATTGTTATGACGAATTCCGTCCCGCGATTTTTTTCTGTAGTAAAATCTATTGTTCCGTGGTGTTTTTCTATGATTTTTTTCGTAATTGCAAGCCCCAAACCGGTTCCGATTTTTTTTGTTGTGGTTCCTGCATTGAAAATTTTGTCTTTTATTTTGTCGTCAATGCCGGAGCCGTCATCTTTTATTTTTACAATAAGATTTCCATTTGAAAAAGCCGTAGAAATAACGATTTCGCCCGTATTTTCAATGCTGTGGCATGCGTTTATTAACAAATTCATAAAAACCTGGTTCAGCATGTTTGGATAGCACTTTATGAGCGGGATTTCAGCGTAATTTCTGGTGATTTTTATGCGATTTTTGGTTTCATGGCGGATAAGCTCCAGCGTTAAATCGAGTTCCTTGTTGATATCTGCTTCCTGCAAGTCCGATTCGTCGAGCCGCACAAAGCTTTTCAGGCTTTTTACGATTCTGTTTATGCGTTTTATCGCCTCTTTGTCAATTTTGTTGATATTTTCAAGGGTTTGAAGCAGTTTTTCGTCCTGAATTTCAAGCCGGGTAATGAGTGTCGATAAAATGTCGTTGTTCGAATTAATGGAAGCGAGCGGAGTGTTGATTTCATGCGCAACTCCGGCAACAAGCTGCCCCAGTGACGCCATTTTTTCAGAATTTATAAGCTGAAGCTGCGTTTCTTTCAATTCTTTCAGCGCTGTTTCAAGCTCCTGATTTTTCGAGCTGATTTGTGCAAAAAGCGACGCCTGAACCATTGCAGACGCAAGCTGGGTCGAAATCGATTGAAGAATATCGTTTTGCGGGTCATCGGGCTTGTTTGTAAAGATAATCAGCACCCCGAGAAAGTTGTTTAGCCTGTAAACCGGCACAAGAATGCGGGTTACGGGTGAGGGGAATGTTTCTTTTGAGTTGGAAAACTCTTTGAGGCACGGTTTTATGGAAATATTTTTTGAGAAGATTGAATTCCTCGTGTTTTCATCAAACTCTACCTTTTTACCGGCTGCATTTTTGAATTTTGAGGGGTAAACATTCTCGATTATGTAATTTTTTCCATCAATTTTTGCATAATAAACTTTTTGAGCGCCAAAAAGGCTGGAAAGTTCTTTGAGCGTGGAGTTTACGATTTTAGAAATGTCGATTGATTCGCGGATAACGTTCGAAATTCTGTGCATAAGCGCCATTTTTATTGCCTGATTCTGGGCTTTCTGACGAAAATCAGCGATTGTGCGGTTTTCTTCTTCGAGCTGGGCGCAGCGCATGTTGAGCTTTTCATAACGGTTTTCAAGGCTTTCAATAAGCATGCTGGCAGTAATATCTTTGAACGCCAGAACCCGATATCCCCTGTCAAAAAAGGAATTCAGCTGATAAAATGCATTTTTGCCTTTTTGATATACAGCGATTGAGGTATAATTCTCCGGTGATGTCAGCGCAAACGCCACAGGATTTGCGTTAAGCAGGTTTTCAGAATCAAGTACGCAAATGTCAAAATTGAAGTAATTAGCAAATTTTTCCAGATTTTTTACCGCTCCGAAGCTTTTTTCAAACTGAAAATTGCGAAAAACAATGCGCTGTGCATCATCAAGAACCATCACAGCAGTGAAAAAGTTGTTATATAAAGAAAAATCAAGCTCTTTCATTTTTCTCCTGATGGAAATTAAGCAAGAACAACGGTATGCATAAAGAATGCGACCGCACAGCCAAGAATAGCTCCGACAAAAACCTCAAAAGGAGTGTGGCCGAGAAGCTCTTTGAGCTTTTCACCAGCTGCGGAGGGGCGATGGGCGTAGAATTCTTCCATAACCCTGTTCAACGAGGCTGCAATTTTGCCTGCCGAGCGGCGAACGCCTGCTGCGTCGTACATTACAACGCAAGAATAACCGAGCGCAATCGCAAAAACCACCGAATTGAACCCCTCAATGAGACCGACCGTTGTCGCAAGGCTTATGACTGCTGCGCTGTGTGCACTGGGCATTCCGCCTGTGGTTGCAAAGGTTTTGAAATTGATTTTTTGATGGGTAAGTATAAATCCTATGAATTTTAAAATTTGTGCAATAACTGCCGCCAAAAGCCCGTTTGCCAGAACCTCAAACCCCGTATTTATCTGGTACATTCTCTATTTTACCCTTTCATAAATATTATTTGCGATGCCGCAAAGTATTTCTGAATCAATTTCGTTCTTTTTTAATATATCACAAGCTTCGCGGCAAAGGCAATCTAAATGCTTTTTAGCTTCATCCATTCCGTAAAAGCTCAGATAGGTAACTTTGCCGGCTTCTTTATCTTTTCCGGGTGTTTTGCCCAGTTCTTCGTAAGTAGCGGTTTCGTCAAGGATATCGTCGGAAATCTGGAACGCAAGACCGATTTTTTCCGCATATTGCGTGAGTGCATCGATTTTTTGTTCGTCAGCGCCTGCAAGGATTGCGCCGGTTCTTAACGAAAGTTTAAAAAGTGCGCCTGTTTTGTTATTGTGAATATAATCGAGCGTTTCTTTTGAGATTTTTTTGCCCTCCGAGTCAATATCAACAACCTGTCCGCCGATTAGCCGTTCAGCGCCGGCATTTATTACGAATTCTTCAAGAACCCGCAAAACTGTATTTGCATCGGCTTTTGTGTGTTGAATAATCACCTGCGGGGCGAATGAAAGCAGCGCATCGCCAGCCAGAACCGCTGTTGATTCGCCGAAAACCTTGTGATTTGTGAGTTTTCCGCGTCTGTAATCGTCGTTATCCATACAGGGCAGGTCATCATGGATTAAACTCTGCGCATGGAGCATTTCGATTGCGCATGCGGTCGGGATTGCGGCTTTGTAATCCCCGCTCAGCACCCTGCAAGCCTCCAGCGCAAGCACCGGACGAATTCTTTTTCCGTCTGCGAGAACCGAATATCTCATTGACTCCCAAATTTGTTCGGGGTACTGGATTTTCAGGAATTTGTCCAGATTTTCATTTACTACTTTTTTGTATTCCTCAATTTGCGCTTTATCTTTTTCATTCATGGTTATTTTCCTTTTCGGTTTTCTGGTTTGCTGTTTTTCTTGAAATTTGTCTTTTTTTATCGCTGATTTTTGTGACAGTTTTGTTATGCAGGGTTTTTGAGCGGCTTTCTGTTTTCTTTCCGCCGTATGTGACCTGCGTTTTGTAGTCTTTTGCTTCGTTTACGAATCTAAGGTAGCTTTCGTAGCGGGTTTTGTCGATTTTGTCGAGGTTTTCAATCACATTGCAGCCGATTTCATGCTCATGCAGGCAGTCTGAAAACTTGCAGCCGGCTTTATATGCATTGATTTCAGGGAAAAGTCCCGAAATTTCAGCAGGCATTAAAAAATCAAATCTCAAATGGCTAAAACCGGGTGTGTCAACGAGTTTTGCGTTTTTTCCGCCGCTCAATTCAAGCTCCACGATTTCGCAGTGTCTTGTTGTGTGCGTTCCGCGGTCAGATTTTTGGCTGACTTCTTTTGTGCGGAGGTTTAAATCGGGATTTATTGCATTTGCGAGCGAAGATTTGCCAACGCCTGACAATCCGCAGAAAACCGTGATTTTTTCAGCCAGAATCCCCTCAAGTTCATCGATTCCCTCTTTTTCTTTTGCAGAGGTGAAGATTATTTCGTAGCCGATTGGTTCATAAATCTTTTTTATCGCCTCAATGACGCTGCTGTCGTCTTTGAGGTCGTTTTTGTTGAAGCAAAGAACGGGTTTTATGCCGTAATATTCACAGAAGCACAGATATCTGTTCAGTTGTTCAAAATCGAGCGCTGGTTCTTTTATAGCAGAGACAATAATGATTTTGTCGATATTTGCGACTTTAGGTTTCGGGATAAAGTTTTTTCGTTCAAGAACTTTTGAGATAAACGCCTGTTTTGAGTCGGGATTGATGCTTTCGAGCTCGACGAAGTCGCCTGTGTAGATTTGCGCTTTTTGTTTTTTTAAAATATCGCGGATTTTGCACTCAAACACGCCATTTTGTGTGTTTACGTAATAAAAATCGGAATGTATTTTAAAAATTTGTCCCTGCATTGAACCTTTTGTTTGTTGTTTTAACTTATTTTATTATACTGCAAATATTGTTTATGGGGGCGCTGATTAGTAGGATTTTACTTTGTAGTGACTATGGGGGAGGCTTCAAATATTAAGAAAAGTAGTTAACAACCGTTGCGTAGCCGGAGGAATCGGAACGGAAAAGATGCATCCCAACTCCTTACGACCCGCAGCTTTCCGTTTTATTTAATAAAATTTAACATTTTTCTTGCATATTTTCTTTGTTTTATATAAATTAAAAACTGAACCGCAGACAATAGGCGGGGGTCGCGTTAGCGCCTGATAAGCTAAAGTCCGATGGACGCAGGTTTTGGAAGATTGAAGAACTAAAATCCGTCGAATAAATGGTTTCGGGTACTGAAAATAAAAATCACCTCCTTAAAAACGAAAAGCCTATCGAGGATCATAAAAGTCAAGAATAAGCAGCCATTCTGCGATATTTATAAATTGATGTAATGATTTTGCGGTTTCGCGAAGTCATTTTTTAATATTTGACATCAAATCAGGTCGATAAATAATCACAAAGGAGCAAACCATGGCAACAAAAGCCTTTAAAGAACAAAAAATCAACCACATTAAAGAAAATGTTGAAAAGGCTAAAGTAGCTATTGTAACTAACTATAAAGGTTTGAGCGTTGATGAAATCACCGCCCTCAGACGTGCGCTTCAAAAAGAAGGCGCTGACTATACGGTTACAAAAAATACCTTAGCTAAAATCGCGTTCAAAGGAACACAATACGAAGTTCTGTCTGACGTTATGAAAGAATCTACAGCGGTAGCATTCGGCTTTAATGACGAAGTTTCTCCGGCAAAAGTTCTCGCAAAATTCATCAAAGACAAGAAAAAATGCGAAATCATCGCCGGCGCACTCGACGGACAACTTTTGAGCGCTAGCGAAGTTGAAGCTCTTGCAAAAACTCCGTCAAGAGAAGAACTTTATGCGAAAATGCTTGGCTGCGTAAATTCACCTGCAACAGGCATCGCAGGCGCAATGAACGCTGTTATGAGCAGCCTCGTAAGAGCAATCGATGCGGTTGCAAAACAAAAATCTGCATAATCTTTTTAGATTTGTGCAGAATTCCCGCCCTTAAAACGGGAAATTTAAAAGTAGTACACAATTAAACTCAAATAAAAGGAGAAAAAAATGAGCGTAGAATCTATTTTGGAATCAATTGAAAAATTAACTTTACTTGAAGCAGCTGAATTGGTAAAAGCTATGGAAGAAAAATTCGGCGTTTCAGCAGCAGCTCCGGTTGCAGTAGCAGCAGCTCCCGCAGCAGGTGCAGCAGCAGAAGGCGGCGCTGAAGAAGCTTCTGAAGTTTCTGTTATCCTTGCTTCAGCAGGTGCTAACAAAATCGCTGTTCTTAAAGAAGTTAGAGCTATCACAGGCCTTGGCTTGAAAGAAGCTAAAGACCTCGTTGACGCTGCTCCGAAAGCTATCAAAGAAAACATCAAAAAAGAAGATGCAGAAGCTATCAAAAAACAGCTTGAAGAAGCTGGCGCTACTGTTGAAATCAAGTAGTTTATTTGATAATAATTTGTTAAAAAACCGTCCTTTCGGGGGCGGTTTTTTTATTGATGTTCTGCTTTAAGGATGGTAAAATCGGATAGATATAGATTATGAGGTGTTTATGTTTTCATTCCTGAAAAAATTGTTTGAGATGTTTAAAAAACCGGAAATTAAAGATAAAGAAATTAACGCGCTTTATTCAAAATTGAAAGAACTTTACAATTATAACGATATTCCGCAGGAGCGAAAACAGGAACTCGCCCGCCTCATTGAAAAAAACGGATATTTGCCTTTTTCATACGTTCAGGCGCTTGAAGAATTGACGCCCGCAGAGGTTTTGTTCGGGCTTGAGCTGAAATGGGCCGCTAATAGCGTTTTTTCGGATGGCGAATTCTCATTTGAAAACGAAAATATCAGCCCTGTAAAGCGTGCAGGCTTTGATAACCCGGATTGGATAAAAAAAGAGCAACATGATATCAAATTGATTAATCTAGCCGGGCTAGGGAACGGAAATGTTACGCATGAACCGGGAAAATTGATTGATTGGCTGCGCCAGCTGCTGATTTTGCCGGTTGGGCGCCCTGATAAAAAGGTTTTGAGCACAACTTTGTACCTGATTCCGTTCCACCCGAGAGAATTCGGCTGCGCATATTTGCCCACCAGCCTTGATATCAGCCCGAACCTTGAGGACAGGGACGTAAAGGAAAAAACGGGCATGGACGCAAAAAAACAGGTTCAACTCTTTGTAAATCTGGCTCAATTAGCCGGACATCCGGTTATTTACGATGTTTTGCCCCAAACCGGCAGATTTTCAAAAATGGTGCTCGCAAATCCGTGGATTGCGCGCTGGTACGACATAAATTCGCTCATAAAAGCTATTGAGAACGGCGTTGATTCCGTGAGTGCAAAACTCAAGTCTGACAATGAATTTGACGCTGATGATATTGATATTGTTGCAGATATTTACAAATCCACCCTGAAAAACGGCTCCTGCGACCTTAGCGAGCATTACAGAAACATTTATGAAAAGCTTGATGAGGTGCTTTTGCCTTTGAAAAAAGAAATTTCTAACAAAATGCTCGAAAAAGACGAACAAATAAAGCTCAACAAGCGCGCAAAAGAAGTTGTCGCACGCATTTTGGGCACAAAGCCATCTAAAAACCTCAAAGAATCGGATATTACAAAACAGGGTGAAATCATCAGAACGCTTATTGATGAGGGTCTTTGGCCAGCGCCGGGCGGTGCGTGGTGCTCTGCGGGGATTCCGATTTTTGACAAAATGTCCGAACACGGCGATTTCCCCATGTTCAAGCACTATGACTGTAACGGCAAAGATGTAACCGATTTTGCAAATCTTGACTGCCAGACGCCGTTTTACTTTGTTTTCCTTGAAAACGGGAAATACAATACGCCGGTAATCGACGCATATATTGATTATTTGAGGGAATTGCAGAAAGATTATAATTTTGACGGATTTCGCGTTGACCATATTGACCATGTTGTTGATGAGGTTTCGCAAAAAGACTGCATTCCAATAAGCTATCGCGCTCCGGCTTATGTTCTGGGCAAGGCAAATCAGGTTTTAAAAAATAAAACGCCATATTTTGCGGCGCTTGCAGAATATATGCTCTGGGACAGATTTTTCAAAGAATATCACGAGGATATGCATTTTGATATACTCTGGGGCAACGATATAATTTCCCAATCATCGAAAAATCCCGAAGAAATCATGCGAAACAACCACGAACTCGCTGAATACAACGAAAAAAGTCCGGACAAGGAGCAGCTTTCGATTTTAAAAACATACAACAACCAAGATGGCGAATTCCGCTCAATCGACCAGTATCCAGGGCAGCTCGGCGAAGATGGAGCGATGTTTAAATGGCTCAAATTGAAGTTTCTTCCGGGCGGAAAAAACGCAAACCGCCCTGTTATGTACATTGATGGTGATGAATCGTTTACGAAAACGGGCATTGAGGGGGCGATTGGCGCAGAAATTTCGATGCCCAGAGCCAGAAACGATGAATTTTTCAAAAAATTCAATGCAATCGACCGTTTTGCGCTTGACTGTGAGCTTACGCGCGAGGGTGAGGCACAGATTATCACGCAGGAAGACGGTTTTGCTGTCTGGATGGTTTCAAAAGACCCCTTGAAAGAGTCTTTGCTGATTGTCGCAAACTACGAGGCTCCTACCGAGAAAATCTCCGAGGAGGGCGAAGACGGGCTTTGTTATACCTATGTCAGGGACGGAAAAACGGTCTATAACCGTGAAATCGCGATTCCGGGGGATTATGCGATAGTTTCTGAGTACAAGTACATCCCGGAGCGTGGTGAATTTGAAGAAATTCCGTTTTCAAAACCCGAAACTTCAATGCATTTCGGCGAATTGAAGCCTTCTGAATTCAAGATTTACAGGATGAAAAAATAAAAGCGCAAATATACGCAAAAATAATCCTTAAGCTTCCTAAAATTGTACTAAAAGCGAGTAATTAGGAATGCCTGGATTTCAATTTGAAGTGCTCATGGAGGAGGCTTCAAGAATTAAAGTGTATTTACATCAATTGTTGAATAGCTGGAGGAATCAGCTCTTCAAATTGAAATCCAGGCATTCCGGCAAGATTTATGCTATTGAGTAAAAAGCCTTAAATAATAATTTTTCTAGCTCGATTCGTTGCTCTCATAGGCGTCGAAAAATTATTATTTAAGGCTTTTTACTCTGGGAAATTTAGGATGAAGGGCGAAATAACTTGTTTTAATCCCGCATTACTGCTAAAATCATGTTAATCAGGAGGAGAAATTATGAAAAGATTTAAACTTGCGATGATTACGGCTCTGGTTGTAGCAATGGGCGCGCTAGCGGCGAATGCGGATACTATCGGCTATGTGAATTACAAAACCGTTGAGTCAAACTACGAATTTGCAAAAAATGCATATAAAGAACTCGACGCAGAATACCTGAATCTTCAACAATACTTGATGGACAAGGAAAAACAATACAAAAATATTGAATCTCCCATCCAGAAAAAGAACTTTGAAGAAACCGTTCAAAAGGATTTTAAAGTCAAAAACGACAACTTCACAAAACTGAAAATGAAAAAAGCAGAAGAAGTCGAAAATAACATCGTAAATGCAGCAAAAGCCGTTGCTGCGGAAAAGAAAATCGACGTTGTTCTTGATTACCGCGTAATCTTTACCGGCGGAACCGATTTGACCGAGGATGTTATCTATTATTTGAACAACAACAAAAAATTCAAAAAAAATAAATAGTTTTTAATTAAAAAATATGCGGAAAAAGCCCTTGAATGAGGCTTTTTCCGTCTTTATCGGGGCCAGGGTATGAGAATAGTTGATTTAATTGAAAAAAAGAAAAAGGGACTTGAACATTCAAAAGAGGAAATAAATTTCCTGATTGATTCTATGATGAACGGGACGGCTGAGGATTATCAGATTAGCGCATGGCTTATGGCGGGTTATTTTCAAGGCATGAGCGCAGAAGAAACCGCAAACTTTACCGAAGCGATAATAAATTCCGGTGAAAAAATCGACCTTTCGCCAATCGGCCCGCATATTGCCGACAAGCATTCAACTGGCGGCGTAGGGGATAAAATTACCATAATTCTCATCCCGCTTCTTGCTGCATGCGGCGTTCCTGTTGCAAAACTCTCCGGAAAAGGGCTCGGGCACACGGGCGGAACGATTGATAAGCTTGAATCAATCCCGAATTTCCGCACAGAGCTCGGAATTGATGAACTTATTGAAAAAGTGAAAAAAATCGGCGTCGCAATCGGCTCCCAGACGAAAAAACTTACCCCCGCGGACGGGAAATTGTACGCTTTGCGAGATGTTACAGCAACTGTTGACTCAATGCCTCTCATTGCGTCGTCGGTTGTGTCTAAAAAAATTGCGTCGGGTGCTGATTTTGTCGTGCTGGACGTAAAATACGGGTCGGGCGCATTCATAAAAACGCCTGAAAATGCCCTGAAACTTTCTGAATTGATGGTGAATACCGCTCAAAAGCTCGGCCGCAAGTTCAACGCGGTTATCAGCTCAATGGAGCAGCCTCTCGGCCGCATGGTGGGCAATTCACTTGAAATTATTGAATCTATTGAGTTTTTGAAAGGCAATTTTACGCCGGATATCAAGGAATTGACTTATTCAATCGCTGTTTTGACGCTTTTGCATTTGAAAATCGCAAAAAATGAGGAAGAAGCGATTGAAAAAATCGAAAATGCTATAAAAAGCGGTGCTGCGCTTGCAAAATTCAGGGAGCTTATTCAATCGCAGGGCGGCGATGATTCGGTGATTGATGATTATTCCAAATTTAAACAGCCGGCGTTCAAATATGAGCTGTCATCGGAGTTTGACGGGTTCGTTAAAAATATTGATGCTTATAAAATCGCCTATGCGTGCAAACTTCTCGGCGCAGGGCGGGAGAAAAAGTCCGACAGCATAGATTTTTCTGCGGGCGTTGAACTGCGTAAAATTTACGGTGAAAAAGTTGAAAAAGGCGAAGTTTTAGCCGTTCTTTATTCGGATTCCGAAGAAAAGCTGGAAAGTGCGCTTCAGGGCGTTCGCAGTGCGTTCGATTTTTGCCCTGATAAACCCGCTCACCGTACGATGGTTTACAAAATTATATAAAATTGTATAATTAAGCAATGAAAGCTCAGGTTATTTTCGAAAATTTGATAATTGCCGCGTTGATTGCGATTATTGCGGTCGGGGTTTATAAATTGTACAAAAAATGGACGGCACCCGAACCTCCCAAAGCGCAGCCAAAGGCGCACAAAATCATCGACGCGCCCTCAAAAGAACTCTGTTCGTTCATGATGAAGCAGTGTCAGGGGAAATTGGCGGAATAATTTTATGTTGCGGCGGGAAACTTGGGGGATTTAATTTTGGAGTGCGTATGGGGGAGGGCTCTTAAAGCAGAAATACTTAGAAATCCACGTCGGATGCCCGGAGGAATCGGCACGGAAAAATTAAATCCCCCAAGTTTTCCGAAAAAATGAAATCCTGCACAACTTTTGCTCCGGCTAAAGCTATTTTTTCAAAACATCCGCAGGTTTTTCAAACTCCTTTATGTATTCGTCGAGCTCAATGCACTTATTAAGCACCTGAGTGTTAATTTTGTTCAGGTAAAAAATAAGTTGGCGCGTATCTTTGAGCTTTGTTTTTCCAAAAAAGCTTTTGTGGAGATTTTGAAATAAAAAGTTTTTAAATTCAACAATATCGTCATAAATCTGTAAATCAATGAACCTTTTTGACTCGCAAAGGTAAACAAAAAGCTCGCAGAGCTGGCATTTAGCTTCTTCTGCCCTGTTTGAGGAAATAAGGTTTTTGGTTTTTATTAAATTGTCCAAAATCACCTGATATTGCGGCAAAAGTCGTTTTTTCTTTTCCAGAAGCGTCTTTGTAAAATATTCTTTTGTTGCCAGATAACCCATTTCGATGAGTTTTTGGCGTTTTTCTTTTGTCAGATTGAATTCAACCGGCAAAACCTTGTCCGTGTCGATGGAAATGTAATCAAACTTGTCTTTGGGCAAATAAACCGATTTTATAAAATCTGTTGCAAAATTAGACAGAGTACAGAATACAGCGTTTAAAAATTCTACCGAATTATTAACTTTTTCCCAGTTTTTTCCGCCCTCAAGCCTGAATTCGAGTATTCTGCAATCATCCGGACAGAGCAAATCATTAATTCTCCACATCGGCCAGCTTTTCATCATGTCGCCGTCGATTAAAAGCTTGTTATCATACTCAAACGGCTCCAAAAGCCCCGGAAGCGCCGTAGAAATTTTCACAGCCTGCGCAACTTCAAAATCTGGCGTCGTGTATTTGGAAAAAAGATATGGCGTGCAGCCGTTGAGGTTGCTGGTTACGACAATAAGGTCGCAATCAATATCTTTGAATGTTACGGGGTTGTTTTTACCTTTGCAGTAGTTTTCGCCGTAAAATTTCTTCTCAATGCTGTCACGAATCCATTCAAGGAAAAATTCGCCCTTGCTGATTGCGAAATTTTTTGCAAGATTTATTTGAATATCCTTGAAAAGGTCAAAATTTACCTCGCCGAAAACATCACGCAGCTCACAGGAAGTGAAACCGAGCGCCGCAAATGCCCCGAAAACCGCCCCTACAGACGAACCTGCATAAGCTTTTATCTCGACATTCATTTCTCTCAGGGCTTCGAGCGCGCCAAGGTACGCAAATCCTCTTATTGCGCCGCCTCCGAATATGCACAAATATTTTTTACCTGAATTCGTTTCCAAAATTTCCGCCGTTTCTTATTTCTGTTATTATTAAAACATAATTTTTGCTTCAATTACAAACCGGCAGGCAAAAATAGGCGATATGGACTAGCCATTTAGCAATTTTTTCTTATCGTAAACTTTATATAAATATGATTAGTTTTAACAGAATCAGTGCAATACTTGCACCGAAATACAGTCAAAAATTCTTGAAAACGCCTGTTTACAGGCTGGGAAATGATGTTTTTGAGCATACAATCAACGCAGGTGAAATTTCGATTACGCATATGAACCAGCGTGTTCATGTTGCCTCAAAACCCTTGCTGGAACAGCTGAAAGTTCGATTTAATCCTGAAAATAAAACCTTAATTTTCAAAAAAGTCAAAGATCCTGCAACGGGAAAGCTCGTAAAAACTCCCTGTGAGGTTTACGTTGCCGAATCAGTGAAAGATGGCTGGCAGACGACATATCATTTTATTGATAAAGACCTGAAAACCGAGGCAGGATACGTAACTATTGATGATTGGAGCAAATTGAAAAAGGATTCAGTCTACTGGGATGTTTATGAAAACAGTGCGTTGCTTGATAATTATCCCGAACTCGGAATAACTGGAAAAAGGGTTTCAATTGAGTATCTTCAAAACAATAATGAGGAGCTTTATGCCGGAATCGGTACTGCTGCTGACCAGCTTGCAGTTGAATATTGTCTGAAAAACGGGTTCAAGCCCAATATTACCTCTGTTGCTGATTATGAATCACATATTGCGCATTACAACAGGGGGCGAAGATTCTTTGAGATTTCCAAAAATGATATTGACATCGACGCTTATGAATTTTTAGAGCAATTTGGTACGCTAAAACCGGACAAAATCATAGAAACCCGCATTTCTTCCGCAAAAAAGGGTGAACACATCGACACCTCTGACCTCGGCGCGCTCCATATGTACATGCCGCAGGAGGTTATTCAAAAATATTTGCAAAAAATTGCCGAAAACAGAATTTTAAAGGCTGATTTTTAAATAATTTCATCCATATACACGATTCGGGAATCCGCATAGAAGGTAAAATTATAATAGAACCATCACTTTTAGGGCGGTAATGGATATTTTCGGATGAGCGAAGAGATAGAATACAGTTCTTACAACAGGATAAAACGTCTTAGCGACAGCGAGCTCGAAACGCTGTGGCATGATTATTTGGCGGACAAATCCAACAAAAAACTCAGGGATACGCTCATTGTACAGTACATTTATCTCACACGCTATGTCATCGGAAGAATAAAAAACAATCTGCCCCAGACTTTTACCCTCGAAGATGTTACAAGCTTCGGAGTTGAGGGACTTATCGACGCAATCGAAAAATATACGCCTGACAGGGGGGCAAGGTTTGAAACTTATGCTCTTATGCGCATCAGGGGCGCTATTATTGACAAAATCCGCTCACAGGACTGGGTTCCCCGGAGTACAAGGCGTAAAATCAAAGAAATCAAGCTCGCAGCTGAGGATTTCAAGCAGAAAAACGGCAGACCTGCCACTCCGACCGAACTTGCGCAGCTTGTCGGCATGGAACGGGAAAAACTCGAGGCGATTCTTTCTGATGAGATGCAGGTTTCTTCTATTTACGACAAAAAAGGCTCATCAGAAGAAAGTGTCGAGATTATTGACACGATTCAGGATAATAATTCCAAAAATCCGCTCGAACAGCTCGTTGACAAGGATGTAAAACAGGAACTCCAGCTCGCTCTAAGACGTTTGCCCGAACGTGAAAGAATGATTATGGTTCTTTACTATCACGAAAACATGACCCTTAAAGAAATCGGTGAAACGATTGCTATTTCCGAATCCCGCGTTTGCCAGCTCCATGCGCAGGCTATTATGAAGCTCAAAAACATCCTCAGCTCCAGCCGCTCGGACAGAATGCGAAAAAGTATTGTTTAATTTTTGTGATTGTTCCTAATTTGTCCGAGAAAAATTCGTGAAAAGGAACACTCTGCCGCCCGTCCCGCTAATGGCGGGAGTGGGAAGGTGACTAAATGTCACGTTTTGTGAGAGGTAAGAATCGCCTAAGGCGACACTAGATTAGATTGGGGGTATTGAACCGCCATATTTTTTGTAAATTTCCATTACATCGTCAGAAATTTTGTGCCCTGACATTAATTCTGCATGGACTTCTGCAACAAATTCATGTGAGTTAGTTTTTGCATAATCTGATATTGTTGTGGCTATTTCCTGTTCTTTTTCCGTGAGTTTGTGCATTTTGTTGTATTCTTTTTTGCCGAGATTTTGAGAATGCAGGCTGTGACCGAGCTCATGATAAATAATCTGGAAAACATCGGGAGTTCTGTCTTTCTTAATATTTTTTTACAATAGCCTGAAAACTAGATATAATCCCTGATAGGATAGGATAGGTCGGGGAACGTGTCATCTGTTAAAGTTTTAATACTCATTGACAGTAAATTTATTTGAGCTCACAAGTAATACAAAAATGAAAGGAAAAAGTCTATGAGTTTAAGAATTTCAGGTAATTTTACAGCACAAAGGTTAATGATGCAAGTACCGACAAAGCTGGAAACAGAAAAATCTGCTACTGAGAGGGCGAAGCCTCAGGATTTACTTGCTGTTAATGATGATCCGGGTGAATTTATTCCTGGTGGGACTACTCAAATAAAAGATAATTCTAACCGCAAAGTTACAGTTAATGGAGAAACTTTATCAATAGGGACAAAATCTGACTGGGAGGCGTTGGGTATATCACAAGAAATGTTGGATGCCTTTTTTGCCTCCAAAGGTACGGGAGATGATGCCAAATATTCACTAAAATCTCAGTATACAAGCCTTACTGCAACAGGGAGCGGCGGCTCTATGAATCCCTTCACAAAAGAAAGTTCAAGTTGGAAAAGCTACACTTTGGGGATGGAAAATCTACCTGATGGCACAAAGCATACAAAGGAGGTAAAAGTTCATAGCGATGGAACTATAGAAACTGTTGATAAACAGGTTACAGTTTATGAGAAACAGCCTAAAAAAGGTGCATTCGCATCGTTTTCTAAAGACGATTTGAGTAATCTGGGTATTACAGAAGAAATGATGGAAAAATATTTCCATTGTACTGATGGTTCGTATGCTTTAAAATCTCCATATACATCATTTGAAGTTACAAAATTAAGCGGTGATACAAATCATACTGGTGAAATTGTTTTCAAACGTGGTGATAGAACAGCAGCTGCTGATAAATATCAGATAAAAGATGGTCAGGCGGCTAGTTCTGCGGATGGTGCACAAAATGTTCAAAATCTTGTTCCTGATACACTACAAATGAATAACAAGAAATGGAAAAAATAGTTAAAATTTAATAAAAAATTGTTGTAATTATTACTAAAAGGTGGCATAAATTTATTTGCCACCTTTTTTATTGCTGATTATCTTTGTGTTGCAAATAATCTTCAAAATTAATCTTTTCCACCCTGAATCCGCACCCGTCATGCATTTTTGCCGGATAAAGTATTGATTCGGCGGGGTATTTGCGGCACATGGGCAGACGTTTGTCATAAACAGTGCACAATCCGTCTTCCCCCACATATTTGCAGGCAAAAATGAAGTTTCCGTCTTCGTCTTTGCCTTTTATGTAAAAACGTTTGTACGCGGGGTAGAGAAATTGCATTATTTTGAACTCTTTTTCCGTGTAAGTGTCAAAACTGTACATATAATTGCAGCATTTTCCACACTTTTTGCATTCACCCGTGATTTTGTAGCGGATTTTTTCGCGTACAAAATGTGATAAAAATTCGTACCAGCCCGATTTTATAAAATCTATGAAATCTTTAATCATTTGCTGCTTTTTTATGCTCAATGCCGGCATCTTCAAGGGTTTTGATGAAGTTTTCCGCTGCAGATTTTTGAATCTCGGGCGGAACAACCCTCAAAAGTTCAACAGTTTTTGATATAACAGGGTCTTTATCGTACCAGCGGTTGCCGTTTATGGGTCTTACCATTTCGTAAAATTTGTCAATTGTTTCTTTTGAAACCTTTTCTTCAATTTTTTGCAGAAAAATTTCAGCCTGAGCTTTGAGCTCTTCCTGATAGTTGCGTAAAAGCTCCAGAACCTCCATCAAAACGGGGTCATGATCATACCATCTTTTATATTGAGGCTTCATTGTAGTTTTCCTTTTTGGTTGAAATATCTACCTGTGGAAGACTGTCGTCAAATCTTATGATATCCGCGCCCAGATTTCTGAATTTTTCTTCAAAATTCTCGTATCCGCGGTCAATATGGTGAATGGACTCAATTTCGCTCACTCCGTCCGCCATCAACGCCGCAATAATCAACGATGCGCCCGCACGCAGGTCGCTTGCCTTAAGATTTGCGCCCGTAAGCTTTTTAACTCCGCGAATCAGCGCATGATTTCGTTCCTGATGGATGTCAGCGCCCATTCTGCGCAGCTCCGGAACCTGCATAAAGCGGTTTTCATACAAACTTTCGGTTACGATGCTCACGCCGTCCGCTGTGGTCAACATTGCCATTGCAAGCGACTGCAAATCCGTCGGAAATCCCGGATATGGCTGCGTAACGATATTTACCGAGCTTAAACGTTGTTTGCAGCTTACTTCCAGCACTGTGGGCTCGACAAGTTTAATTTTTGCACCCATTTTGATTAATTTTGAGTTGTAAAAAGTCAAATGCGAGGGCATTACGTTTTTAATTATGCCTTTTCCTCGTGTTGCGATGATTCCCGCCATATAAGTACCTGCTTCAATCCTGTCGGGGATTGTGGAGTATTCAATCGGGTGCAAATCTTCGAGTTTTACGCCGTTAATAACGATTTCTGATGTGCCTGCGCCTGAAACATCCGCTCCCATTGCGTTTAAGAAGTTTGCAAGGTCAACAATTTCGGGTTCCTGCGCGGCATTTTGAATTCTTGTTGAGCCGTCAGCCATTATTGCTGCGAGCATAAGGTTCTCTGTTGCGCCAACTGACGGAATATCCAGATAAATGTCCGCACCGTGGAGTTTTGAGGCGTTTGCATGGACATAACCGTTTTCTATTTTGATTTTTGCACCCAGCGCCTCCAAGCCTTTGATATGGAAGTCAACGCGCCTTTCTCCGATTGCGCATCCGCCGGGAAGCGCGACAATAGCCTCTTTGCATCTTGTGACAAGAGCACCGAGTACGATAAAAGAAGCGCGCATTTTGCTTACGAGCTCGTATTTTGCGGTGATGTTTGTGATATCTGTTGCGTCGATTGCGACGGTTTTGGCATTTTTGTCGTATTTTGTTTTTACGCCCAGCCCTTCAATAACATTAAGCATTATCTGAACGTCGGTTAAGTCGGGGACATTGTAAATTTTGCTTTCTCCTTTTGCAAGGAGCGCAGCGGCCATTAATTTAAGCACTGCGTTTTTAGCACCGCCTATGGAAACTTCTCCTTTGAGAGTTAAACCGCCTTTTATTCTTAGCTTCTGGGTCAATTGTCCTCCAAGAATACAACTATATTTCAAACATCTTCTTATATAATATACCTAATATAATTTGTCGCAAATAATTTATATAACGTAATTTTTTCGATAAATTTTCCGTCCTGATTACGAAATATCCCATCTTCCGCAGGTTCCGCCCCAGCGTGCGATGATATTGCCTTTGATATCTTTAATATTTTGAGGATGTTTGTCTTCCATTTCGCCTTCGATGATAGTGATGACTTCACAATTGTTTGAGCAGCCTGTGCACTGGTTAGTTACAGAGCTAAAATGCATTTCGCCGACTTCCCAGCCTTTGAATTTTGTCGGGGTGGAAGTATATTGATGATTTTCCATGGCAAGAAGCGCTGCGCCGATAGCCCCCATTGTCTGATGGTTCTGAGGAACAACAATTTTTGTGTTTAATGCCTCTTCAAATGCTTTAACCATACCGGAATTCGTTGCGACGCCTCCCTGGAAAGTTACTGTGGGCAAAAGTTCTTTTCCGAGCGCAAGATTGCTCAAATAGTTGCGCACAAGCGCCTGACAGAGCCCGTAGAGCAAATCTTCGACCGGATAGCCGAGCTGCTGTTTGTGAATGAGGTCGCTTTCTGCAAAAACGCCGCATCTTCCGGCGATTCTTGCGGGTGAAGTGGATTTCAGGGCTGTATCACCGAATTCTTCAATCGGAACATTCAATCTGCTTGCCTGCTGGTCAAGAAAACTGCCTGTTCCGGCTGCGCAAACCGTGTTCATTGCAAAATCGGTTACGATTCCGTCGCGCAGGATGATGATTTTGCTGTCCTGACCGCCGATTTCGAGGATTGTCTGAACTCCGGGCACGTAGGTGCTTGCTGCGACTGCATGGGCTGTGATTTCGTTTTTGATTACGTCAGCACCGGTCAAAGCTCCGGCGAGATTTCTTCCGCTGCCGGTTGTGCCCACGCCCTGAATGTTGTAGTCGCATAATTTCTTTTTATAAAGCTCGCGCATACCTGTTTGTACTGCAATAACCGGTTTTCCTGCGGTTCTAAGCATGTAGCTGTCGATAAATTTTCCGGTTTCGTCAACGAGCGCCAGTTTTGTTGTAACCGAGCCTACGTCAATCCCTAAATATACATCAAGTGACATTTCACCCTCATCTTTCTTATTCCGTTTACATTATAGTAAACAAAACAAGGCGGTTAATCAATGAGGAGAAAAATTTTAATCTATTTATAGTGAAATCCGGCTATGTTTTTTGCAAAAACTTTTATCATGTCGGGAATTCATAGAGCTTTCGCTCAAAATATCAAAATAAACAAAAAAAAACGATGTTAAAAACATCGTTAAAATACCTTTTTCCCGTTCCATTTAAACTTTGAGTTGATTCAAAGAGTTTTTAAAATTATTTTTTATTCCTATGCTTTTTTAAGGAATATGTTAGGCGTTCCTGCGCTGCTTCCTGCTGCGGAGGCGAAATTTGCGGAGTTAGCTGTGACATTTGTGCTTGTAGATGATACTGCACTGTAGGCAGAGCCTGCTGCTGAAGAAGTTGCGTTGGAAAGTGTGAATCCCGAGGTTGTTGAATAAGAAGAATAGGGATTGCCGCTTCCTCCGTTTTCAAGGCTTTTTATTGTAGCTGCCAAACGCTGTTGAACCTGCGCTTTAGTTTCTCCGGTGGAGGTTGAATAGTCTGCTGTGTTGTTTTGTGCTGTGCCGAGGGCGCTTTTTGCCATAGTGAGCAGGCTGCCGAGTTGAGAAGCCGTTTGTGTTGCCTTGGACAAGCCGGATGCAGCCTTTTTGGCTATTGTTTTGGCTTTCTTTTCTTCTTTTTCTGCTTTGTCGGCTTGTTTATCTGCGTTGTCTTTATTTTCTTTTGCTGTTGCTTCTTCTTTTTTTGCTGCAGTTTCTTTTTGTTTAGCTTCTGCTGTTTTTGTTTTTGCTTGTGCAGCTCTTGTTTGTGCAGCTGCGTTTGTCGGGTCTGCTTTTGCTGCTGCTTCAGCTTGAGCCTGGTCTGCTTCTGCTTTTGTTACGTCAGCGGTTGCTTGTTGTGTGTTGGCTTGAGCTTGAGTGTGATTTTCTGTTGCGGTTGACTGTGCTTGTGTGGCTGCTGCTTTATTTTGTGTTGCTGATTCTTCGTTTTCTTTTGCTGCATCGTTTTCAGCCTCTGCTGCGTCTTTGTTTGCGTCTGCTGCATCAGCGGAGGATTGTCTGTCAGCTACTGTTGCTTCAGCTGCGTCTTCTGCGGCTTGAGCGTCTTTTACGGGATCCGTATCTTCAACGGACAAGGACGAAACCCGTTGTTCTGCGCTTTTTAGCTGGTCTAAGTTATTTGAATCGATTAATTTTTCTGCTTCATCAAGAGTAGAATCCGTGCTTCTTACAAAGCCGTCGCCCACCTGTCCTAGATTTCCGTTGCCGTTAAGATTAATAGGCGCTACAGGTGTTTCTGTGCGAGCGTTTAATGCTTGC
>URHD01000022.1 GCA_900547585.1 uncultured bacterium
TGAGCCTTGGGCGGTTCGCGTAGGCGAATCGGCTAAGGCGACACTAGATTAGATATTAAAAAAGCCCGTTTTTATTAGCGGGCTTTTTATTAGCAAGTTTCGCATAATGCTGTCAGGCTGTGCCTGACCTACTTATTTCCCTTGTAAAGCAAAAGTCTGCTATATTTATATTTCGACGCCTATGAACGCAGTGAATCGAGCTAGAAATATAAATATAGCAGACTTTTGCGCCCGGTTCCAATAACTATTTAACAGTAAACGTCGCATTTACAACAGCAATAACCTTTTTCTCAATGGAACGTGTGTCGTTAATGCCGTAATCGGAAACTTCGGTTGAATTTTCAGGCACAATCTGGAAAACGCCCATTTTTGCACTGTTCATTACGCCGATTCTGCCTTTTGTGCTTTTAACCATGCTTTCTGCGCGGAGTTTTGCGTTTTTGGTTGCCTCTCCGACCATTTTGATTTTAATATCGTCAATGTTGGAAACAAAATATTGAACATTGTTCGAGCTGAGTTCTACATCTTTGTCAATCAAAGCAGCGACGCCTTTTGACATTTCCGTGATTTTGTTAATGTCTTTTGACGAAACAGTAACACTCTGCGAAAGCCTGTAACCCTCGATATTGTTGGTTTCATAGCCGTTTGGAGTACGTTTGTAGATTGCGTAGCTGTTTACGGGAGAAAACTCGATTGCAGAAGCCTCAATGCCGTTGGAAACGAGAAAATCTTTGATAGCATTTGCGTCAGCTGTCAGCTTTGCGTAACCGGACTTGAGATTTGCATTTCTTGTTTCAAAACTGCCGTTCCAGGTTGCAAAATCCGAGGTTACTTTCTGGCTGGCGGAGCCTGTGACCGTGATTGCCTGCGCTTGCAGCTTTTGGAACTGAATAATCCCGCTTGATAACAAATTAGTCGAAATAATTGCGCCCAGTGCAATCAAAAGCCCGAGAACCGCAACCTGATAGTCTTTTATGCCGCTAAAATCTTTCATAAATTTCTCCTTTCACAAAACAAGACCTTATTTGAAATAAATATAACATGAAAAAATAACAGCATACAAAAGCTATGCTGTTATTTTTTATTTTTTTTGCTGTTTTACTTCAAAAAACTACTTTTTAACGGGTTTTTTGTGGCAAGGGCAGCCGCAATCCGGTTTTTTGCAATCAGGTCCTGCACATCCTGGCGCGCATTCGGGTTTCATCATCGGATGGGGGCCGCGTTTTGCAAAATCTTTTTTGATTTTTTCATGGAATTCGGATTTCATTTTTTCGAGTTCTGCTTTTTGCTCTTCAGTCAGAACAGCTTCGAATTTTTTCATACTTTCGGCTCTGACTTCTCTTTCTTTTTTCATCTGAGCGGACATTTCTTTGTGAAGTTTGTCCATTTTCTTGTGAACTGGCTCCAGAGCTTTCTTTTCGTCGGCTTTGATTTTTTCGAGCTGCGTTTTTTGTTCTTCTGTCAGATTGAGGCGTTTTTCAAATTCCGCTTTTCTTTCAGCTTTAGCTTTTTCGCAAATTTCTTTGTCCATTGGAGGTTTGCCGCATTCAGACGGAGGACAGGGTTTTCCTTCTGTCGGAGGCGGGGGCGGTACTTCGCACGGGCCTTTGCAAGGGACTGCAAATACATAACTGCCTGCTGCAATAGCCGCTGCAGCTAAAATTGTTGATAAGAGTTTTTTGTTCATATAGAATCTCCTTTTGGTTATAAATTCAGTATAGTAATTTGAATTTTAAAGTCAATATTTCGAATAAATGATGTTTTTTTGTGATTTTTAGTACAATTTTTAAAAAATTCTTCAAAACCCCGCCTAAACGGAAAATACGTTCAACACAGCCCCTGAAATACCTGTTAAACTGACAAATAACGTACAAATTGCAGGTATGAATATGGAAAAAAGAATAGTTATTTACGTGATAGAAAATTATTTTTTGTCGCGCAGAAGTATGGTTGGGCTTTTAGAGAAAAATTTTAATGTGCTCGGGGATTTTGAAACAACGAACGCATGCATCCAGGCAATGACCAAAAAACAGCCCGATGTTATAGTCATAGGCTCGAATTTGAAGTATGACAGCGAGTTTGCTGATTTGCAAAAGCTCATGCTACATTTTCCGGAGGTGAAAATAGTTGTAATTTCCGAAAGCAGCGAAAAATTTTATCAAGCTTACATACAGGGCGTTAATTCCTGCGTTTGCGGGGATATTCCCGCGGACAAAATCTATTCAATAATCAATCTCACCGTCGCAGGTTATAGTATTTTTAATGATACAGCCTCTGACTCACTCAGAAAAGCCGCTGTTCAAAAGATTCTGGGCGAACCGGCTGACCCGCCTGCGGGTGATATAAACCTTACCCGCAGGGAAAAAGAGATTTTAAAACGCATTATCAAAGGAAAGTACAATTCTGATATAGCAACAGAATTTGTTATCAGCAAAAATACTGTTAAAGCGCATGTGAGCAACATTATCAAAAAATTAAAAGTCAAAAACCGCTCTGAAGCCGCGGTAAAAGCTGTCAGAGAAAAACTCGTTTAACATTTGAAACAATTTTTCGGATAATTGGCAATTTATTACATGTTTGGTTTTATAATTAACTGTAATGATTAACATGCAGCTATATCCTCAATATCAGGTAGTGTCAGACAGGCGCAAAAAGAATGTTCCTGTTGCTTTTGAGCGTCGTTCGGGCGTTGAACGGCGTTCTGAAAACCGCGTCGCGATGGATACAAAGCTCACGCGTGATATTTTTGAGGTTAAAAGTAAAGTTGCGCAGCTGCAAAAGACTAATCCGGTCAATTTTTCGCAGGATGTGTCAAAAGCTGCCTCAAATGCCATAAAAACCGACCAGTTTGTAAAACAGGATTTCTCAAAAACAGCTGAAAAACTCGCAGAATCAAAGAATTCCCCCTCAACAACCGCGATGCTGGGCGGGATACTGGGGGTTGCGCTTGCGGGTGTGGTTGCGTCTTCCTTGCTCGGGCCCGCGGGAGCGGTTGTTGCAATAGGTTTTGGCGCGTATATGGGCGGAAAAGTCCTAAAACAGATGGTTGTTTCTCATATGGTGGAAAATGAGAAGAATAAAAAGGGTTAAATAGCTTTTTGGGGTGTTTGGTGCCGCAATGTCGGTTTTTTTGTTTTTCCGTTCCGATTCCTCCGGCTACGCGACAATTGATGTTGACTCGCTATGATTCTTGGAGCCTCCCCCATAGTCACTCCAAAACAAAAACCCCGACATTGCCTCTTATCTCGCTATTTTCAACAAATCAAAAATTTCTTTTACGGAATAAATATCCCTGACGACGAAAACCTTGCACCCGAGCGCTTTTTCAACATCAAAAACCGTCACACCATCCAAAAAATCCTCGCTGAACGGGCGGAGCATGATAGCTGGTATTATGAGCGTTTGGATTTTTTTGCCGGAAAGCTGATTTATCAGGTCTTTTCCGGTAATCAGCCCCGCAACTATCACGTCTTCGCCAAAAAACGAGTTTTTTATCTCAACAAAATCGCATTTGACGTTTTCGATGCTGTTTAAAGCCTCACAAAGCTGCGAAATCGGGAAAATTGCACTGTTTGAAGTCGCAAAAGTAATCTCAAGCGACTTTTTCACTGATTTTGGCAGGTGCTTTTTTCTTTTTTCAAAATCATCAATCAAAAGCCTCAACGCACCGACCCCGTCTTCAAGCTGGGAGAAGCTTCCGTAATATTTGCGCTCCGGAATCGGTTTTTTTGCCTTTAAAAATATCTCATCGCTCGCCTGTGCAAGGTGTTTTTTGATTTTTTTGTTGAAATTATCAATGATTTCAATTGTTTTCCTTGCATTTTCTTCTGTCAGAAGCTGCAAATTGTTCTTATGAAACTTTGTGAGCCCGACCGGCACAATCGCAATTGACTGTACAACTGACTTGAACTTTCCGAGGTCGTTCAGCGTTCTTTCCAGCTCGGCACCGTCATTTAAGCCCGGGCACATGACTATTTGCAAATGCAGCGGAATTCCGGCATTTTTTAGCCATTCAAGGCTCTCCATAATCTCCGCCGCGCGCTTGTTTCGGAGCATTTTTGCGCGCAATTCGGGGTTCGTTGTGTGAACTGAAACGTACAAAGGCCCCAGATGCAGCTTTTCAATGCGCTCTTTGTCCTTTTTCGTGAGGTTTGTGAGCGTAATGTACGTCCCTTGCAGGTACGAAAGCCTGTAATCGTCATCTTTTACGTACAAAGATTCCCGAAGTCCTGCCGGCTGCTGGTCAACAAAGCAAAAAACGCAATTATTTGCGCAAAGTTTTACCCTGTCAAAAACCGCTGACTCAAAAACAATGCCCAAATCCTCATCAAAATCTTTTTCTATCTCATAAACCTCGATTTCGCCGTTTTTTCGCTCAAGTTCAAGCTCGAGGTATTCGTCATTAATCGCAAAACGGTAATCAATCAAATCTTTCGGTGTTTCGCCATTTATCGAAAGGATTTTGTCGCCTTTTTCAAAGCAGAGCTCCTCAGCAATAGAATTTTTAACTATTTCACTAATCGTTGCCGGCATTTTTCAATTTCTCCGCAAACGTAAGGTAATTTTCAATATCTTCAATGTTTTTTTTCAAAAGCAGCTTCTGAAATCCGTCAAACTCGATATATTCGTCTTCAAGCGTGTTTTTTAAATCAAGTTTGAATGTTTCAAGCTTCAAAGAAAGCTCCTTTAAAAAGCTTTCCCTGTCATCGTCTTCAAGTAAGGACAAAACCGCGATTTTTGACTGGAGCTCGGTAAAAAACAGGGTCGGATTTTCGCTTAAAGGGGTGAAAAACAGCTCCTTGAAATGTTTTTGCCACGATGAAGCCGCGCCGTAATATGAGGATTTTTTACCGCCATCAGAATAAGTTTCCCGCACTGTAACAATGTTCGCCATTTTTAACCGTTTCAGAGCAGGGTGAATCGTTCCGACGCTCGGACGGGTAAAATAGCCGAATTTTTCATGAATATCGGCTCTCAGCGAATAAAGCGTGCGCTCGCGCTTGCTCAGGCTGTAAAGGATTAACAGTTCTATCATCGCGCCGCCTATGGCTTCTGGAAAACCATCACATATTCGTGTTTGAAAATGTAAAAACCGCCGTAAAGCGCTCTGTAACGCCAGAGATTCGCCTGTTTCCCTTTGGCTTTTTCGTTGCCCTGAATATCTTTTACAATAATCGCCTTTGTTATGAAGCCTGCGCGGTTCATTCTTTCCATGCAGCCGAAGCTCAGCGGGATATATTGCCCTTTTGAGTACTTGTCGCCGATAATCAACGCCGCAAAACGCCCTTTTTCGAGCTTTTCAAACCCGTTTCTCGCAACATTTTCAAATAAATCGTAAAATTCCTCGGTGCTTGCGCAGTTGGAAAGGTCTTCTTTCTTGTCAGAGAACTTGATAATGTCGTCATAAGGCGGATGAAGCACCAAAAACTGCGCTTTTTCACGTCCCATGACATCCAAACGCGCCTGAATCATATCCGAAATCTCAGAGGAAGCGCTGTCGCCGCAAATCAGGTTTACGTCGGTAACAAGCTCTTTCGGGCTGAATTTTTCGCTTACATAATCCACCATTTCCTGCTTGAGCTCCACGCCGATGCAGCGTCTGCCCATATTCAGCGCCTCAATGCCCGATGTGCCCGACCCGAAGAACAAATCCAGCACAATATCGTTCTTTTTTGTAAATCTTTCATAAAGCTGCTGCGCAATCTGGGGAATGTAGTTCCCGTGGTAGTCGTACGAGTGCCCGTTTTCTTTCACCCTGTTCGGAAATTCCCACAGAGTGTCGGTTTTTATATGCCCGTATTCTTTCCACCTGTTCAAATCAATGTCGTTATAAGGTTTTGTTAAAACTTTTGACTTTTCTACAACCTTTAAGTCAGGCTGTGAAACTTTCTCTTTTCTCTTTAAATTACGTGAATTAACTGCCATTTTATCCCCAAATTCTAATCATTTATATGATAAGTATAAGTATTCGTTAAGAAATATGAACCGTATAAATAGAGGATTTTTGAAATTCGTTTTTAGGTGTTATAATTTAATAGACAAATGTCTATAATGGCAAACGGGCATGACAGTTTGTAAATTAATTGAATATCACCCGCAAATACTGTAAAATCTTATTATTAAATAAATGGAGAAAAACTGATGGCAGTTAAAGAAAAAGAAGCACCTAATGTTTCGGACGAAAGAAATAAGGCATTAAAATTAGCAATAGAAAAAATCGAAAAAGATTTCGGAAAAGGCTCAATCATGAAACTCGGGGATAAAACTTCGGTTTCTGTCGAGGCAATTCCGACAGGCGCTCTGGCGCTGGATTTGGCGCTCGGTATAGGCGGTGTGCCCAGAGGCAGGGTTATTGAGGTTTACGGGCCGGAAGCCAGCGGTAAAACAACACTTGCGCAGCATATCGTAGCAGAATGCCAGAAAAAAGGCGGAATTGCGGCGTTTATCGACGCAGAACACGCGCTTGACCCCGAATATGCCCAAAATCTCGGCGTAAATGTCGATGAACTCCTGATTTCTCAGCCTGACACCGGTGAGCAGGCTCTCGAAATTGCAGAAGAACTCGTTCGTTCATCGGCTGTTGATATTGTTGTAATCGACTCGGTTGCGGCGCTCGTTCCCAAAGCCGAAATCGAAGGTGCAATGGAAGACCAGCAAATGGGCTTGCAGGCGCGCCTCATGAGCAAGGCTTTGAGAAAATTGACCGGTATTGTCGGAAAAACCAACACAACCGTTATTTTTATCAACCAGCTTCGTCAAAAAATCGGTGTTATGTACGGAAACCCCGAAACAACAACCGGCGGAAACGCGCTAAAATACTATTCCAGCGTACGTCTGGACATCAGAAGATGCGACACAATTAAAAAAGACGACAAAGACATCGGAAACCGTGTAAGGGTTAAAGTTGTTAAAAATAAAGTCGCTCCGCCGTTCAAAACATGCGAATTTGACATTATTTTCGGAAAAGGAATCTGCAAACTCGGCTGTATTCTTGATGTTGCCGTAAATATGGAAATCGTGAAAAAAGCGGGCGCATGGTTCAGCTACAACGAGGAAAAACTCGGGCAGGGACGTGAAAAAGCAAAAGAATATTTTGAGCTTCACCCCGAAATCCTTGAAGAAGTTGAAGCAAAAGTACGCGAAAAGCTTGCGGCAAAAGAATAAAACGAAAATTCAACCCGAATATATCTTAAAAAGGCCGCTTTCGGGCGGTCTTTTTGTAAATTCGGGAGGATTTGTTGAGTTTTGTTAAGCAAAATTGTAACAGTATCATAATAATAACCCGTTTTGATATAGAAAATATAACATAATGATGTATAATAAAAATCTAGACATCATCTAACAGACTATTAAATAAGGAGAAGCTATGGCAAGAATTTTGGTTTCAATGCCCGATGAGTTTTTGAACAAAATCGATGCGGTTGCCGATGAAGAACAAAGAACAAGAAGCGAACTGGTTAGGGAAGCGCTCAGAAGTTATATTAAACGCACAAAACTCCCCAATCCCCAGAAAGCTATGACCAACGCTAAAATACTTGAAGAAATTTTAGACTAGGATTGCGTTAAGGACTTTTTAAAAAGCCCTATGGCGTAAGCTTTTCAGCAGCAGGGTATATATATGGAAATATTGGCAATAATCCCCGCAAGGGGCGGTTCTAAAGGGATTCCGGGGAAAAATATCAAACCTCTTGCCGGAAAACCTCTGATTGCACATACGATTGAAGCATCCTTAAAATCCAAATATATTACAAAAACCGTGGTTTCGACCGAGGACAGCCGCATAAAAACTGTTGCGCTGGATTTTGGGGCGGAAGTTGTAGATAGACCCGCGGAACTCGCGCAGGATGAGACAAAAACCGCACCTGTGCTTTTGCAGGTGCTTGAGGAGCTTGAAAAAACAGGGTATAAGCCCGATATTACGGTTCTTTTGCAGTGCACCTGCCCGCTTCGTGATGAAAAGCAGATAGATGAGGCGTTTGAGCTGTTTTTTGCGTCGGATTGCGATTCGGTGTTTGCTGCGCGTCCGATGGGGGTTACTCATGCGCTCTGGCGCAGGAATCTCGACGGGACTTATGAGGGGCTTTACGATTACAGGCACCGCCCGCGCAGGCAGGATACGGATTTGCACCTGCCAATGTACTGCGAAACCGGTGCAACGTACATTATCCGGACTGATGTGCTCAAAGAGGTAAAAGATTTTATCGGCAAAAAGCCGGAGCTATATTTAAACGGCGCTGTGGGCGACATTGACGCGCTTTCTGACTTTGAATTTGCGGAGCGTGCGCTGAAAAAATGACAAAAAAGATACTTTACACAAAATTTGAAACCGCTGGCGATGTTTTGAGTTCTGTTTTAAAAAACACCGATTTGCAGGCAGGGATTAAAAAGACTACCCTTTCAAAGTTCTGGGGGAAAGTCGTCGGCAAAAAATTTGAAGAAATTTCAAAGCCAGTTTCGCTTAGCACGCAGGGAGTTTTGACCGTCGCGTGTGCAAATTCTTATGTAACGAGTGAACTTTTGATGTTTAAGCCCGATATCCTGAAAAAGCTTGCCCCTTATGCAAAATCGCTGGATATTGTCATCAGTGATATAAATTTTTCCCATAAAATCTGGTCAAATGAGCGTGATTTGATGGAGGAATACGATTATGAGGAAAAGAAAGCGCCCAAAATTCCAGAGATTGATTACGATTCAATTGAGCTTGACCCTGCTGAGGTTGAAAATATTGAAAAATGTGTCCGCAACAATAAATTTGCGTCCGAAGAACAGCGTGGGCGAATGTTTGAGGCGATTGTTAAGGATTTGAAGTTTCAAAAGGCGATGGAGAGCGGGCGTTTTAAAATAAACTAGCAAATTGTGCAAGAAAAATGGATGCTTGGGTGTAAAAAATGCGATATATTTTTTCTTGCTCGATTAACTGCGTTCATTGGCGGAGTTGTTCGGCACTGATTTTCCATCCTACTTGTTTTTACGTTGATGATGTAGCTGGCGCGGGGGAATCCAGTGGTTTTTCTTTTCCGTTCCGATTCCTCCTGGCATTCTACGCAAGATACTATATTTCTAGATATAAGAGCCCTCCCCCATAGTCTCTCCAAAGAAAAATCACCGGATTCTTGCCTTATGAGATTTTATACAATCATTAAAAAAGCCCGCAAACTTTAGCTTGCGGGCTTTTTATGTTGTTTTTTAGCTGATTAAACAGCGCTCAATTTTGCTTCGTGTTCGAGCTTCAATGTTTGTGTTGTAATATCAGCAACTTCTGACGGGCCAAAATACTGGATTGCGCCGGGGAAGACGTATTTGTCTTCGAGCGCCCAGATTTCTCTGTTTTGTTCAAGTTTTTTGAACACAGCACCGTCGAGCCTTACGAGGGCTTTTTGAATAACGGGTTTCATGTGGCCGTGGCGTTTTTCCATGTTCATCATCATTGTGAGCGGAACGCCGCCTGCAACCCATTTTTCAGGAGCTTCTGTCAGGTTCTTAACCGAAGAAAGATATCCGGTCAAGCCGAATTGAATCAGCGCAAACGCGTTGTAACCGAGCGCGTAGCAGTAATTTGAGTCAAAATTCGACGGGAACGCACATCTTCCCTCGTAGCCGAAGAAGTGCGACTGGTCAGAGAATTTGCCTGTGTAAACTCCCTGCTGTTTCATCTCGTAGAGCTTGGTTTTGAGCATTTCAATGAGCAGCTTTTCGGTTTCGATTTTAGAAACCTGAACATTACCGTGGGGATCTCTGTCCATCAAAAGCTGAGCCTTAATCATTGCGGGCAGAGAGCGGAAAACTGCCGCATTTTCAGCTCTGAGGCGTTTTTCAATTACAGCTTCTTTCTCAACACCGTTCGTGAGCTGCGTGAAGTTCGGATCTTCTTCAAGAACGGGCATTAAATCGTTCAAATTCGCAATCATTGCCTTCATTTCGGGAACGAATTCAATCAATCCCTCGGGGATAAGCGCAACGCCGAAGTTTTTGCCCAGTTTTGAACGTTTTACGATGATGTCAGCCATGTAATCAACGATTTCGTTCAAAGACATTGATTTTTCAGCGACTTCTTCCGAAATCAGCGTGATGTTGGGCTGGGTTTGAAGCGCAACTTCAAGACCTACGTGGGTAGCGCTTCTGCCCATGAGTTTTATGAAGTGCCAGTACTTTTTAGCCGAATTTACGTCCCTCTGGATGTTTCCGACGAGCTCGGAGTAGGTTTTTGTCGCGGTGTCGAATCCGAAAGAGATTTCAATCTGGTCATTTTTGAGGTCGCCGTCAATGGTTTTCGGGCAGCCGATAACCTGAATGCCGGCGTTTTTCGATTTGAACCATTCAGCGAGCATTGCAGCGTTTGTGTTGGAGTCGTCACCGCCGATGATTACGATACCGGTGATATCGAGCTTTTTGCAGTTTTCCAGAGATGCCTGAAACTGTTCTTCTGTTTCGAGTTTTGTTCTGCCCGAACCGATGATGTCAAAACCGCCGGTATTTCTGTATGCGTCGATGATTTCGTCGGTCAATTCAATGTATTTTCCATCGATAATACCCGCAGGGCCGCCCAAAAAGCCGTAGAGTTTGTTTTCAGGGTTAGCCTGTTTCAAAGCGTCATAAATCCCAGCAACAACATTGTGTCCGCCGGGTGCCTGTCCGCCGGAGAGGATTACGCCGACGTTTTTTTGTGCAAAATTGTTTTCGTTTTCGGATTGTTCAAAGGTTACAGTCGGTTTTCCGTAGGTATTGGGGAAAAGTCCTTTGATTTCGTTCTGGTCGGCGACTGATTCGGTGTTGTTGCCTTCAATCAGGCTGAGTCTTGTGATTCCTGACGCCAGAGTTTGCGGCAACACAGGCTGAAATTTAAGTCTTGCCTGTTGCAGCGGTGAAAGTTCTGTCATTTTTTATACCTCGTGTTTTGTGTACAAGTTCATGGATATTTTAGCATAAAAAAATGCTTGATACGCCGATTTTTCAGGATAAGGAAATAATTTTCAAAACCTGAACGGGCTTCGAATGAAGAAATAATTCAATTTATATGTTTATCAAGCCGCCGCTTTTAAGGTTTTGAAAATTATTTCCTTATCCTGAAAAACCTGTGAAAATGGACTGTTATTCCTGTTATTCTTGTGCAGATTTGCTCATAATTAAGAATAAGAAAGGAAATTGGCAGTTTATGGTTTTCAAAGCAACATCAGAGGACAATTTTTTAATCCCAAACGAAGAATACTCGGACTTGCAAGATGCGATTTTTAATATTATTAGTTATTTAGAGATAATTGAAGATTATTGTGAGCAAAATATGGAATATTCTAAAATTTATCCTTTGTTGATTATGTTTAAACATCTAAATGAAGAAAAAAAGAGAATAACAAGCAAATTTTAGCCCAAAACATCTCAAGAAACTACGGACAGCAAAAACTCTGCCCCGTTCCCAAAGGAAAAGTAATGAATTAAGTTTTTAGAACCTTAAAAGCGGCGAAGCCCGTTCAGGTTCTAAAAACTTAATTTATTGCTTTTCCGCCCGTATAGAACTTAATTTATCCCGGCCTTTGCAATAAAATCGCAAAAAAAAAGCAAAATCTTAAAAAGATTTTGCTGCAAATAGCGTCACTAAGGAGTTTAAGTCTTCAGCTAATGTAAACCTCTAGTTTAAATATTCTTTCAAATGCGTTATATCCTGATTTGTCTGGAGTTTTTGGAGCGCAATGCTTTCAATCTGGCGGATTCGCTCTTTGGAAAAGCCCATAGTGCGTCCGATTTCTTCGAGAGTCTTTTTTGATGAGCCGTTGAGCCCGAAACGGCTTATGAGAATCTTCTTTTCACGCTCGTTCAAAATATCGAGCATCCCCATAACGTCTTTGAACATAAAAGCCGTCTGAATTTTCGTTTCCGGCGCGCGATAGCTGTCATCGGGCACATAATCCTCAAGAACCAAATCCTCTGCAATCGGCGTATCAAGGCTTATCGGGTCTTTGAAAATCGAATGCTTGATATTTTCGAATTTTTTACCGGTAATCCCCATTTTTTTAGAAATTTCTTCGTCAGTAGGCTCGCGACCAAGGGTTCTGGTCAACTCAACGTGAAGTTTTTTGTAGGTTCTGATTTTGTCGGTCATGTGCACGGGAATCCTGATTGTACGTGAATGGTTTGAGATTGCGCGCACGATTGCCTGTTTAATCCACCATGTTGCATAGGTGCTGAACTTAAATCCCCGTTCATAATCGAACTTTTCAGCCGCCTTGATGAGCCCCAGCGACCCTTCCTGCACCAAATCCATAAAAAGTACGCCCTGCCCGATGTATTTTTTCGCAATGCTCACGACAAGCCGAAGATTCGCCTGAATAAGCTTTTTCTTGGCGATATCGGCTTTTTTTCCTCTGCATTCTTTGATTGCTTTACCGAGTTCTCTCTCCTCTTCGGTTTTCAAAAGACGAATTCGCCCGATATCTTTTAAATAGTTCTGCAAAATGTCGTCTTTTTTAACAATTGTGCTGAAAGTCGCTTCTTCTTCGGGCGAATCCTGCGAAAAAATGTATTCTTTTTCTGAAAGGGCTTCCTCTTCAGGAGAATAGATACTAACCATCTCGCTCATTAATAAAAAATCCTCAACTCTTCTTATCCCTTTATTTTTTTTGACGCAAACGGGGCGAAAAGTTTCCGAAACGGGCGCTTAATATTTACAAAATTTAATAACTTCTGTTTTTTTGCCTCAACTATATTAAAATTTATAAAAAGGAGGCCATCAATGTTCAACAAAGAAAAAATCATAGAGCTAATCACGCAGGATGGTCTTTTTATCGACAATTTTATCCTTGAGGCGTTCATAAAAAACTGGAAAATAGACCCGATTTACGAAGATGAAAACGGGGTCGAATATTATGACGAAATGACCGTCGAAAAAATCAAAGAAGGCATCTCAAAGAAAAACGAGCCAAAATGCGAAATCCATGTTATGGATAAAGACGAGGTAAAACCCGTGGAAATGGCGGTTGAGGTTCCTTTGGAACCGATTCATGTCGAAACTCCCCGGCCTGAACCCGAACATGAGCCGGAACCTGAAATTCAGGAGGATGTTTTTGAACAAACCGCTGCTCAGGAAGAAGAATCTCACCAAATCGAAGAATTTTCGCACCCGCAGCCGGAAAATGTACACGAGGCTGAAGAAATCACTGCTGTTCCGATGGATTTGCCCGCAGAAATAACGAAAAAAGTCGAGGCGGGGCTGCAAAATATCACCGTTGATATTTCAAACCAGACGCTTGCCGTTCTTGCGCAGTCCATTGCCAGAAAAATTACCTCGGATGTTTCGGAATTCTTGAAAAGAGCCGATTTTATTGAAAGTGCGGTAAAATACGGCGAAATCAAGCAGGATAACAAGCTTTTGCTCGAAAAAATGGAAGAACTCCTTGCTGACAACAGACTGCTCGTTAAAAAACTTGAGGAACTGGAACGCGAAAACAGCTCTTTTGTGAAACTTTTTGGGAATATTTACGTTAAATCTGAAAAATAAGGCATAGCGGAGCGGGGCTGAGTAAATAATTGGGCAAATTATTCTCTATTTAACGAGGGCAGGTATTCTTCTTTGTAGTGACTATGGGGGAGGCTTCTTGAAGCGTCAATTGTGAACAATTTACATGGCGTAGCCGGAGGAATCGGAACGAAAAAGAAGAATACCTGCCCGTCCAAGAATTTTATTAACGAAACTTAATCAAAGTTTGACCCTGCGCGTATTTTGGCTTATCATTCTGATGATTAGAAGAAAGGGAAGTAATAAATGACATCAAAAAGATTTTTATTCACGTCCGAATCCGTTACGGAAGGACATCCGGATAAAGTTTGCGACCAGATTTCCGATGCTATTCTTGATGAATTCTTAACAAAAGATAAATCCTCCAGAGTTGCAGCAGAAACTACTGTTACAACAGGCATGGCACTGGTTTGCGGTGAAATTACATCTGACTGCTATGTTGATATCCCGTCAGTTGTAAGAAATACAATTAAAAATATCGGCTACATCGGCAAAGAGGGCGGTGGATTCGACTATAAAACCTGCGCTGTGCTCACCAGCATTGACGAACAGTCAACAGACATCGCAGGCGGCGTAAATAAAGCGCTCGAAACCCGCTCAAACAACGCTGATACAGCAAAAACTGAAACTGAAAACGTCGGCGCCGGCGATCAGGGCATTATGTTCGGTTTTGCTTGTGATGAAACCCCTGAATTGATGCCGCTGCCCATCAGCCTCGCGCACAAACTCGCTTTCAGACTTGCTCAGGTAAGAAAAGATGGAATTCTTAACTATTTAAGACCCGACGGCAAATCTCAGGTTACTGTTGAATACATCGACGGAAAACCCTCAAGAATCGATACTGTCGTTCTTTCAACACAGCACGACCCTGAAATCAACGGCGTTTCTGACAACGAAAAAGTTCAGGAAACCATTAAAAATGACTTAATCGAATATGTTATTAATTATGTATTTGCAAACGAATCAATTAAACCCGATTCCAACACAAAATACTTAATCAACCCCTCGGGGCGTTTCGTAATCGGCGGCCCGCAGGGCGATGCAGGCTTAACCGGTAGAAAAATCATCGTTGACACATACGGCGGCTACTCCAGACATGGCGGCGGCGCTTTTTCGGGCAAAGATCCCACAAAAGTTGACCGTTCTGCGGCTTACGCAACAAGATATGTTGCAAAAAACATCGTCGCAGCTGGGCTTGCTGAAAAATGCGAAGTCGAACTCGGTTATGCAATCGGTGTTGCAGAGCCTGTTTCTGTAATGGTTGATACTTTTGGCACTGGAAAAATCTCTGATGACGAAATTTCCGAACTCGTTCAAAAGAATTTCGACCTCAGACCCGCTGCAATTATCAGCCAGTTCGATTTAAGAGGGCTTCCTGCGAAAAATGGCGGAAAATTCTACCAGAAACTCGCTGCTTACGGCCATATGGGACGTACTGATATTGATGTTCCGTGGGAAAAGACCGACAAAGCTGCACTTCTTAAAGAACAGGCCGGAAAATGCTGCGCTAATGCGTAAAATTTTTCAAGTATAGCTTAAGAAAAGACGATTTTATATTAAGATTTGTGAAATCGTCTTTTTTTTATGTTTAAAAAATCAAAAAAACGGGCATTAAAATAGTATAATGAAATAATTGAATAGGGAGTTTACTTTATCGTGAAAGATTACAGTTTTTTGAAGCCATCTAACAAACTCGAGATTAAAATCGGCGACGAAAGCCATTTTTGCACAATATATTATGTTGAAAACGAGGAAATTACTGTCTTTCTTGATACAGGAAAAGATTTGCCCGAACGGGATATAGAAATAAACATCTACGCGCAGGACGGAATCTACAACGCAAAAAGCAGAATCCTTTCAGGTAACTGTCTGGGCGAAAAAGTCTTTTACAAACTGGCTTTTCCCTCAAATATAAAGCATTCGCAAAGACGCGAATACCTCAGAGCCGACATAGAAACCCCTTTTCACCTGCTCATAAAAGATGGCGAAGAAAAACCTGTTATGGTTGAATCCGTCACAAAAAATATCTGCGCAAAAGGGCTGTGTTTTGTTTCGGACAGGCTCATAACCTCCTATTCAGACCTTTCTGTTGAACTGCTGCTTGACGGACGGGTGATAAAAACGCACGCTGAGCTTGTATGGTCGAATCCGGTAAGAATGGAGAACACTTTCAAATTCATGACAGCAGTTATGTTCACGGATATTGTCCAGGACGATATGGATTATATCGCAAAACAGTGCCGTGACTTCAAACCGGAAGAAAAAGCTGTTTAATTATTCAGAATTTCGTTCAGTTTTCCGGTTTTATACATATTTTCCAAATCAGTATATCCGCCGACATAGTGCCCGTTGATGGTAATTTGCGGCACTGTTGCAGCTGACGGAAGATTGAACTTATTTTTGAGTTCTTCGCGCATTTTTTCCTGATTTTCAGAGATGTCGTGTTCTTTATAGTCAAGATTCAACGACTGAAAAAGCTTTTTAGCCTTTACGCAGTACGGACAAGACGGTAGTGTATAGATTTCAATATCGTTCATAAAAATTTCCTGCATTTTGTTTCACTGATTGATTTTACACTGCCGGCGGAAAAGAAACATCCTCTTTCCGGCTAATTTTAGCCTGCAAAAAAGCTGAAAATAACCCAGTCAGTCAAATCCATAATAAGATTTGCAATGAAAATCATTGTCATAATCACCGCGAACCATTTTTGGATGTCTTTGAACGTGAGAACTCTTTTGCCGCCTTTAAGCTTGCAAAGTTCTTCATATTCATTTTTTATTGGTGAAAACGGGAGCAGTGACTCCATGTTTTCGAGGACTTTGTTGTATTTAATTTTGATGATAGCCGTATAAGAATCCTGATTTGCAAACCACATTACGCAAAGAGCAATACCGAGCACTTCACCTGCTACAGAAAACCCGTATCCGAGCGAGAAAAATGTCTTTGAAGCAAGCAAAACCAAAAACAAAATCCCCACCAGCAGGATGAAAAATCTGTTAATCATAAAAGCACGGTCAATATAGCGTTCTTTTGCCTCGTTGTATATTCTGTATTGTTCAAGAATTATCTGTCTTTCGTCCATAAAACCTCTATTCTAGCCTAACTTTATGATTATAGTGCTTTTGCCCCCTCTCGTCAATTCAAATCAGCCAAATAAATTATCCTTTTAAAATAAATTTATGTTAACAAAATTTAATAAACTAGCAATAAAATTGGTTTCTGCGGTTTATAATATTAACTGTAAGTGGAGAAAATTATGATTAACGCAATATCTAATAATACAATGTCAGCACAACCGCTCAAGCCGCAGGCTCAAAGCTTCGGGCGCGATGAAACTCCCGCAAGGTCAATGCGTCCCCGCCAGCAGCAATCCGCTCTCGGCTGGTCTGCAAGCCAGTTTGCTAAAGGTGCTGTAATTAGTGTGGTCATTGATTCGCTCTTTAATGGTTTTAATGCAATAAGAGGCAAGGGCGGAAAAATTGGTTTTAACAAAATGGCTGCAAATGCCGGATTCTGGGGACTTGCTTGGATTGCAATGGGGCTTGTTTTTGAAGGAATCGACAGGCTTTCCTCAAGAAAAAGATAAAATTTTTATAAAAAATTCTAAAAAACAGCTCTTTTGACTGGAGCTGTTTTTTTATGTTAATTTTTGTAAAAATTAAGCTCGGGCGCGTTTAGAAAACCCGAAAAAGTGGCATTAAATTATTAGAAGGAAAATTCGCGAAATGTCTATCTCTCCTGTAATGTCACCAATGGTATATTCTTATGCACCGTCCGGTTCTAACAAGAAACAGACGGACAGTGAGTATGAAAAAATTCTTCTCATGATGGAAATGCTCGGAATTGAGTCCACAGGCGACAAAACTCTGGACAAAGTCCTTCTCAAAAATGCCGTCACCCAGAAACTCCAGCAAGAAGCGTCTTCTTCAGCTTCCGGCTCTGATTATATCCCTTTTTTGGATATTATGGACTCTTTGGATTTGGATTCGACCGGAAATGTGGATGATGATTATGACAGAACCATTGATGAGCTGGATTATCGTATTTCCATGGCGAATGATGATGAAGAAAAACAGTATTACATGGAGCTGCGCGATGAGGTCGAAACGCTCTACACCGAAAATTCTTACGACAATGCAAGAACCTCATTGTTCATGGGCTCAACCCAGGTTGCTGACCTGAACAGATACATGCTCGGCATATAATTATTCAAAAATAATATCAGTATTTGCCATGACAACCTCTTTAATTTTGTTGAGGAAGTTTGTGCATTCGATTGCTTGCTTTTTGCCGATTGCATTTTCTATTTTTTGCACATATTCAAGCATGATTTTGTTGGCGAAATCATAAATTTCCCGCCCTTTTTCAGTGACAACAATCTTTTTCACAATCCTGTTGCCCTTTGTATCAACAAATCGCTCAATCAGCCCTTTTTTCTGAAGCCCGGAAAGGAGTTTGCTGGTGTGAGATGTGCCTTTCAGTATCCGTTTTGCCAAATCCCTCTGGCAAATATCAGAATCGCACAAAACCGTTTCGAGTATTATAAATTCGTCCAGCGAAAGCTGGAGTTTTGCGTTTTCTGCAAAATAATTTTCCCCAACGGCTCTGCATGCCCTTGAGGTTTGTTCAAGTGTGTAAAAAAGGCTGCCTATACAATGTTTTTCCATTACGTAATTATATCCTGCCTGCTACTGCCATGTAAAGCCCTGTTTTGCTTATTTTTTGGCGTTTTTTAGTTTTTTCTTGCAAAATTTATAAAATTACGCTAGCATATTTGTATGGAAAAATCAACACATTTATTTTTCCATACAAAAAGAGGAAAATAACATGACGGAAGCACTCAAAGAGCAGGAAAAAGATTCACAAAAACAGGAAAATACTAAAAAACCAAAGCCAAAAAAGAGATTTTTAATACCGGTTTTGTTTTTGTTGGGAATTGGTGCAGCTTTTGTCGGATGGGAAATGTATCATTATGAAAGCACGGACGACGCCTACGTGGAAACCACGACTGTTGATGTTGCGCCGAAGGTGAGCGGAGAAATCACAGATGTTTACGTTGAGGACAACCAGTTTGTTAAAGCGGGGGATGTTGTCGCGCAAATCGAGAAAAATGACTATGAAATTAAGCTTGCACAGGCAAAATCCCGCTATGAAAGAGCGTTATTAAACCAGCAAAACGCCAGGGCAAACCACAAAGCCGCGCAGTCAAAAATTGAACTCGCAAAAACGGATTTGGCGCGTTATAAACAACTTTATGCGGACGGCGCTGTTTCAAAACAGGAATTTGACAATGCACAGACGAATTATGACGCTGTGAACGCGACCCTTGTTAACGCTGACCAGTCAGTGATGTCGAATAGCAACCGAAAAGTTGCGGACGCTGAAATAAACGAACTGAAAGCCCTCAAGGAGCAGGCGGAGCTTTATTTGTCTTACACAAAAATCTATGCGCCGATTGACGGCACTGTTTCTTCAAAGCGTGTTGAAAAAGGTATGTATGTGCAGCCCGGAACTGCACTTTTTACAATAGTTCCGCCAAAAACCTGGATTGTGGCGAATTTTAAAGAAAATCAGCTGGAAAATATTCATGAGGGACAGGAGGTTGATATTAAAATTGACACATATCCCCATCACATTTTCAAGGGCAAAGTTGACAGTATTCAAATGGCTTCCGGCGCAAAATCCAGCATGTTTCCGCCGGAAAACGCTGTCGGGTCGTTTGTAAAAATCGTTCAACGTGTACCTGTGAAGATAGTTTTTACCGAGAGCATTGACCCCGGGAAATTTAAAATCATTCCCGGCATGTCGGTCGTGCCCAAAGTACACATCAGATAGAGGTTTACGGAAAAATGTCTGAAAATGTACAAATGAATGAAGTCTGGACCCCGTCCGTAAACCCCTGGCTGATGATTGTGCCGGTAATTCTTGCTGTTTTTATGTTTGCGCTGGATGAAACCATTTCTAACGTTGCTCTGACGTACATTGCAGGGTCATTTTCTGTCAGCCATAATGAATCAATCTGGATTGTAACGAGCTATCTTATTGCAAGCGGGATAATCATTCCATCTGTTGATTTTTTGTGTAAATTGATGGGAAGAAAGACATTTTTTACTTTGTGTATAGGTGTTTTTACCGTTTCATCTTTTTTTTGCGGAATTGCAAATTCAATGGGGATGATTGTTGTCTCAAGATTCGTGCAGGGGCTCGGAGGCGGTGCGATTTTGCCTTTGTCGCAGGCAATAATTATGGAAAGCTTTCCACCCGAAAAACGCGCTCAATCAATGGCGCTTTTCGGACTGACAATCATTCTTGCTCCGACATTAGGGCCGATTATCGGAGGATGGATTACTGAAAACTGGTCATGGCACTGGATTTATATGATAAATCTGCCTGTTGGGCTTCTTGCGATATATTTGGCGCACAAACTTCTTGAGGATCCTCCATATGCAAGAAAACATGAACATGTTAAATGCGATTATCCGGCAATTATATTTTTGTGCCTCTGGCTGGTGTTTTTGCAGATTGTTTTGGACAAAGGAAATGACGCTGACTGGTTCGGCGCGGCATGGATTTGCTGGATGACGTTCTTTTCTTGTGTTTTCGGGGTTCTGTTTTTTATCACACAGCTAAAAAGCGAAGAACCGCTTGTAAATTTACGGCTTCTTAAAGATAGAAATTTTCTTTTTGGCACCGTTGCGCAGGTTGTTATGATGGCTGTATTTCTTGCGTCAGCAGCGCTTTTGCCATCTATGTTGCAGGCTTTAATGGGATATACTTCGTTTTTGAGCGGGCTGTCTATGGGGTCAAGGGGGCTGGGGAGCGTTGTTGGCATAATTATTTATGGTTTGACAGCAAAGCTTTTGGGCGACAAGTTTTTTGCAATTGCGGGAATAGGGCTGATTGCGCTGGGCGGGCTTTATTTCGGCACCATAAATTTGCAAATCAATCTTCAAACAATTGCTATTCCCAACGCGCTTTTCGGCGCCGGAATGGCACTCGGGATGACGACTTTGATGACACTTTCTTTTTCGTCTTTGAAAAACGAGGACATGACGAACGCTTCGGGTCTTCAAAACCTTCTTAAAAACATCGGCGGCGCAATAGGAACATCACTTTCTACGACTTTAATCTCCAGAAGCGCCCAAAAACACCAGATAATGATGGTGGGCAACCTCCACGATTTAAATGGTATTTTTGTTGAGCGTGTTGAGGCTATTTCGCATTTCTTTTTGCAATACACTGCCGACGCGGGTCAGGCTATGATGATGGCAAAAGCGAATTTATACAATCAGCTTGTGCTCCAATCTAATTTGTGGGGATATATTGACACTTTCAGGACATTTGCCGCAGCTTGCCTGATAATAATCCCGTTAATATTGCTGATTCAAGTTCCAAAATACAACAGATAGCTTTATTTTTCATACACTGCTTTACAGGCCCCATAAGGGGCTTTTTCTTTGTACCATGGCTCAAAATCCGCTATTGAACCGGCAAGTTCGTTAAAATTTCCGTTGAAATTTATGCATCTGTCGTCAATATAAAGCCAACAGGGCTCTTTCACTGCTGTTATGTCTTTTATATAAGAATCGAGATTATTATTTACAAGCCATTTAGACGCGAGGAGCTTGTTTCTGCAAGTGAAAAGTTTTATATTATAGCTTTTCGAGAGTTCGGCGATAAAATCTCTTGCTCCGGCTCTCGGTGGAGGTATTACGTCATCGTCGTAGATCCCTGTATATTCATTCAACACGCCATCCAGATCTATAAGAAGGGTCTTTTTCTTCACCTTGTATGCACCTGTGTTATTACCTGCATAAATATCTATACAATAGCACAAGTTGTTTATCTTTGTAAAATAATACACAATATTGCTAGCTAAACACGGTGTAACTATGAACAAAACTGAAAAAATCTCCGAATTAAAAACAAACAAAACCAAGAAAGTTGCTTTTATGTTCAACGATGAACTCTGGCTTTTGTTCAAAAAAGCTTGTGAACTCAACAAGACAAAGCCAACTTGGGAAATTGAAAAACTGATGTTGAATTATCTTGATAAGAACAATCTTTTAGACTAAATCAAACTTCATAGGTCTTTCCAAAGCTGAAGAAGCCGTTTTCGTTTGAATAACCGATGGAAAGTTCCAAATCCGGAATATTTTCCCAACCTGTTTGGGCAACAATGTCCAGAAGATTTTTTGTGGTCTCATAAGCTGCGCCTTTGAACTCAAGCGGGATTGAACTGTCTTCGCCGATTCTGTCTTTTATCATTTCCAGAATGCTTTCCCCTTCGTAAGTGTAAAATTCGCCGTCTTTAAGAAGCAAATCCGGGATTTTGTATCCCGTTAAATCAAATACGTCTTTGTACGCCCTGAATTTTGCTACAGAGTCGGCGTTTTTGTTTTCAGTATTCTGAAAAACATAATAAAACAGCTCTTTCGAGTTTTTTTCGCTGTTCAACGCGTCTGTAATTTCCTTTAGCAGCGCATAATCCTCTATTCCCCCGACAGAAGCAGTAAAATCGTACGGATTTAGCTGAATCAGCAAAGAATCGGTTTCTTCAAGCTTTATTCCGTTGTTAGCGAGGAGATTAGCCATCTGAGAGCTGATAGTGCTGTGATTAAACGCTTTTCTCTGCGCTTCCTCTGTATCCCAGTCCTGCTGCGTCCAGTTTAAACGTGGATCGAGGGCGTTTGAGTTTTGATATGTGCCGTATAGTATCGCATTCAGGTCGTTGTCGTACATTGCGCGTGTTTTATCATCCAGATTCAGGCGGTCAACGTACGTGGAGGTCGATTTTCCAAAGTATTTTTGCGCAAGATAATCATATACATCCTGCTCGGTAGCACATTTGCCCCTTACGCCCGCAGCCCAGCCCGAAAGTTTTGTTTCAAACTCGCGCATTTTGAGATTATTCTCACTGTAAGGGTTTTCGTTGTTCGCATGAAGGCTGTCTTTGTTCGCTTCGTAGCGCTCAACCATTTCCAGATAGCGGTCATGGGGTGTTTGAGGCGTGTATCTGTGCGGATTGTTGTAGTAATTGTAATACCCTATTGTTGACATATTTACCTCTTTAAATTTATAAATCTGCCCTAAATTAAAGAATCTGCCAGCGGCGAAACAACAGTACCGTTGAGGGATTTGTCGATTTCTTTCAATTTTTTTGAAATTATCTCCATTTCGTCCGTCCAGACAAAATTGTCTTTCACATATTTTTCACCTGTCGCAAAATCGCGAGAAAGCTGAACTCTGACGATTTCTGCGAGCATTTTTTGCGCTGTGGGAACCATTTTTTCGATATCAATCTCCAGAACTCCGTCATCATTGAGCCAAACAGCCCCTTCTTTGAAGAAATAATAGCTCTGCATAACCGTTCTAACCCTGTGAGCCTGTGAAAAATCGGGTTTTGCCTTTAAGAAATTATCCGCAGCATAAGTGACGATAATTTGCTTTCTTTCAGCGTCAGAATACATTCCGAGCTCTGTAAGATAATCCAGCATCGCCAGAGAACCCATATCTGCCTTGTTTTCTTCAATTATGTTTTTAAATTTGCCAAACGCCTCGGTTCCGGACTTTGGCCCGAGAGAATGCACATTTTCGTGCCCGATTGTGAACCAGTGGTCGGCTTCCTGATTGTAAAACTCATGAAATTCAGGCGCAAGAGTTGCATTCAGGCGTTTTTTGCGGCGTTCGATTGCTTCGGGGCTTGTGCTGATGCGAATCTGGCGGTGATAAACGTTTCTTCTGCCGCCTCCGATTGTTAAAGAGAGCTTGTCATTGTTCGGGAGGTTCTGCGCGAGCGTGATTCCGCCTCTGTACGTGCCCTCATCGCCTTTTACAGCCACCAAATCGACGTCAACCATCGTCTGTTTGTCGTCATCAGCCGAGATATTCTGTTCGTATTCGTCTTTGTAAGGCATTTTTTCGGCAAGAAGCGGGAGATATTTTTTTATCTCAAGCAGCTTTTCCGTGCCGGCTTTATTGACAATTCCGACCCTTATGCCGATGGAATCTTTGGGAATCGGCTCAATTCCTGCTTCATCGAGCAGCTTTTTCAACTCATCGTTCTCCACAACCGTTCCGGTCATCTCGTCAGCGTATTGTTCTCTTGAAATTGTGAACTCAAGCGGCGTATCCTGCAATTGCGCCCATTTTTTGTCCGCATAAGCGTCAAGCATTGGGTCGTTTTTTCGCAGTGCCGCTGCCTGCAAGGTCAAAAATTCGTTAAAATCGCTATTTGTAGAGGTTTTTGCCGCTTCCTCCAGCTCGTCAGCGATATATCCGAATTCTTTTTTGAAAAATTCGGTAAAATCAACAGCTTTGAGCTCATTACCCTCGCGAAGAACCATAGAACGCTGGTTCAAAATAGCCTTAACCTCATCTTTTTTGCCCTCTTTGAGCATCTTTATTAAAATATTATGAAAATCTTCCACACTCAAATCCGCAGGATAAAAACCTTTCCCCGGAAGTGATTTTTCGCCTTTTGCAAGGAAAATTTTGTTCGCTTCGGAGTCGACCGCGTTCATTCCGATTTGTGCGTCAAAAAGAATCTTTGTCAGGCGCGCATCTTCGCTGCCTTTATCGATTTCGGCTTCAAGCCACTGTTTGAATGCGAGATTTTTATGATTGTCCTGCTGCATAAAAACATCGTTCACCGCGTAAGCTGCTTTTGTCAGGTGTTTTAGCGCTTCTTTGTCACCCTGTGCGAGATTTTCGTATTCTGAAGCCCCGACATCGAGCATTTTCTTTGGTATAAGGTGCTCTTTATCCGTTCTTTTAACCAGTTCCTCATGCGAGAGGTTTAATTCAAAATTTTCCATATTTAAACTCCTTTATAGTCTAAATTTACCATATTTCTTGTATTTTTGAAACAATCTGATATGATTAATGAGTATTATTATTCAGGAGTCAGTATGAAAAAACTTTTAATGGTGTTGTGTGCGGCGCTTTTATTTTCGGGCTGCATGAAAACCGAAACCGAGCTTTTTATCAAAAAAGACGGAAGCGCGGTTATGAAAAATAATTTCTTAATCGCAGAAGAACTGGATAACCTTTCAGAGCAGGCATTTTCAAAGGAAATTGACAAAATGAAAGGCGAAAAAGACGTAAAAATCGAAAAAATCCGCAAAGACGGGATGGTAGGAACTCAGGCAACGATAAATATCAAAGATATTACGCAGGAAGGCACTGTTTCCTTGCCGGATAATTTTACATCGTTGAATCCCGACAAAAAGCTTGTCAGCGTCAAAAAAGGCTTTTTTAAGAATGTTTATACGATAAATCTTGACGTAAATATGTCAGACGCCGAGCTTGAGCAGAAAATGGCAACCCAGCAGGTGACGCCGGATCAGCTCGATGCGATATTCAAGGTTAGTTTCATCGTTCATTTGCCAGTAAAAGCGGACGAAAACAACGCGATGTCCGCAAATGACGAAACTTTTGAGTACAAATGGGATATGAAATTCTCTCAAAAAACGCCAGTCAAGCTGGTTTACACAATTTATAACACTGCGAATATTGCGCTGACAATTGTGCTTGTAATTGCCGGTTTGATTCTTCTATTTGCGCTGGCAAAGCCCAAAAACGAAGAAAATGAAACCGTTTAAATGAAAAAGGGGCGAAAGCTCCTTTTTTATTGCTTAAGTCCGCATACTGACAGCAAAAAGCTTGCACGGGCTGTGAAGCTGTGCTTTTTCGCAGTTTTTATTGCGCCGTTTATTGCAATTCTTTCTGCAATTTGCGGGTTTTTCAGGTAGAATTTTATTTTATCAACCAAATCCCCAACACCGCGATAAGCCTCTAAATCCCTTGAAATTTCGAAGTTTTCCTCCAAATCATCCATATAATCCGTAATCAAAAAACCGCATGATGCAGGAATTTCAAAAACTCTGTAATTCAGGCTGGATTTTCCCTGTAAAGTGATATTTACGTTGATTTTTGAGCTTTGATAGACTTCTGCAAGCTCTTTTTCGGTCGTAAGAAAGCCTCTGTAAGAGTTTTTATAGGTTTCCATTTCCTGTTCGGTCAAAAGCTGCGTATCTTTCATATCGTCAAGGCTCTGGAGAAAATGCCGCTCGTATGAAAAAATATTCACCCGTTTTCCAAAAGTTTTAATCAAAGCTGCAAGAATTTCCTGCCGTTTTCTTGTCAGAGGGCGCCCGACAAACGAAATATCATAGGTTTTTGGCGCGCCGATTTCCGGTTTGTAAGCATTTGCGTTCACTGCAAGCGGCAAATAGTGCGAATTTTCAAAAACTTCAAGAAAATCCTTATCCCATATAAAAGTAGTTGCATTCAGGGATTTATATTCCTCAAAGAGCTGCGGAGTGTTGACATACGCGAGTTTTCCATCAGGTTCGTCAGCGAAATAATGCACAAGGCGGAATTTTTGTGAATTTTCTTTGATATAATTTTTCAAATCTTCGTCTTTTGACATCAAAAAGCCATAATCATAGCCGAAAATCATATCCGGTTTGAAAATCTCTATATCTTCAATTTTTAGTTCCCGAAAATCACGCTCAAGCACCTGCATTCCGTTAGCTCTGAAACCTGCACTAAACCCGCGAAGAATGAGGGTTCCTGCGATGCTGTTGGGTAGAATGTTTAAAATCTTCTTCAAAATTGCCCCTTTTTTGCAATTATATCACAATTGCAGGCAGGTTTGTATTACGAGCAGTCCAGAAAATGATAAAATTCTTATCCAAAATAAAAACAAAAAAAAACCACTTTAAAAAAGTGGTTTAATAAGTGTTCTTTCCCCTGTTTAAACTTATTCTGCAACAGCTTCTGCCGGAGCTTCTTCAGCGGGAGCTTCTGCGGCTGCTTTAGCTTCTGCTTCGGCTTGAGCTTTAGCTTCTTTTTCAGCTTCAAGCTTTGCAATAGCTTTTTTAGATAATTTTTTCTCTGTTTTTTCTTTGTAAGCTAATTTTCCTTCATCATCACAGTTTTTGATAAGGTAAGCAACTGTTTCTGAAGGTTGAGCACCTTTTGAAATCCATTCAAGGGCGAGTGCTTTATTCATTTTCATTTCTTTTGTTTTGGGATTGTAGTTGCCCAATTCAGCGATGGGGGCACCTTCTCTTTTTTGTACGTCATTTATAACAACGATTCTATAAAGAGGGTTCTTTTTGTTGCCCAATCTTTTTAATCTTATTTTAACCATTCGGTCATTTCTCCTGTGTTTCTTGTCTTTACTTTATCAAAACACAAGGATAGCCAATAATCAAGTGAATTGTTAATATTTTGTATAAATTAAGCTTCTTCCGAGGACAGCTTTGATGAATATTCAGCGATAACGCGTGATATATCATACCCTCCAATCACTACCTCCAGAATGATTTGGGGGTTAATGAGTATGGTTTCGGTATATTCCATCGTGTCAGTATCGAGCACCTGAAACTCAACAAAATCCATTCCGACATATTTTAACTTTCCATAATCGGCGCTCGAGCCCCATCTCAGGAAAATCACCTGTCTTTCAAATTGTTTGAGCTTGTGAACAAGTGTCAATGACATTTTTCTATCCCCTTAAAACTCTGCTGTGTGTAAATGTTATCTGTTTTCAGCTTTAATTTCAATAGCACTTTTTATTATATAATTGTATTATAACTTATTTTTCTGAATTCTATGTACATAATTGAGCTAATTGCAAAAATTCTTAAAGATAAAGACAAAAAGAAGCAAAAACTGCCTCTTTCCGACCTGCCCGAGCGCTGCGAGCATATTTTTCTGCCAATCGACAGCACAGGTGAGATTTTTGCATGCTCAAAATGCGGGTTTGTTGTAAAAAAGCAGGACATGAAATTTAAGCCCAGAAACCCTTTTAATTAGCCTTTTTATTGTTTTAATGTAAAGAAATGTAAAAGAAATCCAAAAAACTGCAATTTTTGGATTGATATATACTTTATATATATGTAAGACATAAACAATCAAAGATTTAAATAAGATGAGACTTTCAC